>JAZOSG010000223.1:0-9293 GCA_045657005.1 Faecousia sp. | reverse complement strand
TTTGCTGAACTTGATCATGCAAGAATCGATATCCTCCACGATCACGCCGTTGACCGCATGCCGGTTGCGCTTGATCGTCTCGGAGTCGGGGGTGGTCCGCAGGGGGTTCTGGCTGGTTTTATCCGCCTTGACCGCCTTGTTCACATCGTCACGGATCCTGCCCACTGCCTTGACGGCAGTCAGACCGCCGTAGCCGATGGCGGCATACATATCGTCCCAGTTGTCAAAGGACAGCTTTTTCAGTAAGCTCTTCTGCAGCTCCTCTTCCATAGCTGCCGGCAGCGGCAGCAGCAGGCGCTTCATTTCCGCTTCAAAGCTGGATCTGCCGTGGAGGATATTTTCCTCCCGTTTTTCCTTCTTGAACCACTGCTTGATCTTGGTGCGTGCCTGGTTGGATTTGCAGATATTCAGCCAGTCACGGCTGGGACCCTTGGCGGTCTTGGAGGTGATGATCTCCACGATATCGCCGTTTTGAAGGGTCGCGTCGATGTTGACGATCCGGTTGTTGACCTTAGCACCCACCAAAGAGTTGCCCACTCCTGAATGGATGGCATAGGCAAAGTCGATAGGCGTAGAGCCTGCAGGCAGGGAGACGATCTTGCCCTTGGGGGTGAAGACGAACACCTCGTCATCGAACATATCGATCTTCAAAGAGTTTACATAATCTTCCGCATCCGTGTCCTGCTGGCTTTCCAGCAGACGGCGCACCCACTCAAAGTCCTTTTCATTTCCGGCACCTGTGCCCTGCTTATACTTCCAGTGGGCGGCGATACCGTACTCGGCAGTCTCATGCATTTCCCAGGTGCGGATCTGCACCTCGAAGGGCACGCCCTGAGAGCCGATGACCGTGGTGTGCAGGCTCTGGTACATGTTGGGCTTGGGGGTAGAGATGTAATCTTTAAAACGGCCGGGCACCAGATTGAACAGGTCGTGGATATGTCCCAGCACATTATAGCAATCGGGAATGGATTCTACGATGACCCGGAAGGCATAGATATCGTACAGCTCCTCCAGGCTCTTGCCCTGTGCCTGCATCTTGCGGTAAATGGAGTAGACATGCTTGATGCGTCCGTAGGTCTTGCTCTTGATACCCATATCCGACAGGCGGCCTGTGATTTTTTCCTGGATGGTGTGCATGAACGCCTCGTCCTGCTCCTTGTGTGCCCTTAAGTAAGCCATGATATCCTCATAGCCGGCAGGATCCAGATACCGCAGAGCGATATCCTCCAGCTCCCACTTCATCTTCTGCATACCAAGCCGGTGGGCAAGGGGTGCATAGATATCCATGGTCTCCCGGCATTTGCTGATCTGCTTTGCCGGAGTCTGGTACTGCATGGTACGCATGTTGTGGAGCCGGTCAGCGATCTTGATCAGCACTACCCGGATGTCCTTGGACATGGCCATAAACATCTTGCGCAGATTCTCCATCTGCTGCTCCTCAGAGGAGGAGAAGTTGGCACGGGTCAGCTTGGTAACCCCCTCCACCAGCTCCGCGGTAGTGCTACCGAACCGCTTGGCGATGTCCTCATAGGAGGCATCGGTGTCCTCGATGCAGTCGTGCAGCAGTGCGCCCAGAATGGCATCGGTGTCCAGCCCCATCTCCGCCACGATCTCCGCCACCGCCAGGGGGTGGATGATGTAGGGGGAGCCATCCTTTCGCTTTTGCTCCTTATGCTTATCCTGGGCATATTCGATGGCCTGCTCAATGACCGTCATGTCCATGCCGGGCATATATTTGCGCAGGGTCGCCTGCAGGGATTCATAATGTTCTGTAAAACTTTCCATATTCTCAGCTCTCCTTCATGAGCCGCTGCATAGTTTGGCTTTGGGTCAGATCCGCCTTCTGCTGGGTAGGTACGATACGAAGCTCTATGTACCGGTGGAACCGCTGCATTTCCAGAAGTCCCACATCGCAGAAAATGTCCAGGCAGGTCATCAGCTTGCCCAGATCCATAGGCTCGCCCGACCAGCGCACGATCTTCCGGCACAGGCAGGCAGGATCCTCCTGCACAATGCCGCTCTGGGTGGCGGCAAGATACCGCCAGACCATTGCCAGGGTCTTTCTGTCCGGCAGCAGCGCGCAGGCATCCGCGGTGCAGATCGTCCCGGCACACAGCGCCCGGTAGGCAGCAGTGTCCATGGAGCACTCTGCCTTACAGCTGGGACGGATATCCAGCACATTCATTTGTACGGAGCGTTCGCCCCGGTATTCGTTGATCTGGGGAATAAATGCCACATCCACCACATCTCCCGGCGCGATCGCCGCCGTCTCGGGATTTGTGGAGAACCAGATCCCCTGGATGCTGTATCTGCCACAGAGCAGACGCAAACGCATATGCCGTCCGCCGCCCACCTGATGGATCCGGTCAACCGTCATATCCTTCATCACCAGAACCGGCTTGGGACAGCCGTTGCCACAGGGCTCCAGCTGCGCCAGAGATTCGATATTATGAAGCGTCAGCAGCTCCGGCGGCACAGCACAGTCCGTATCCAGCACCGTCCGGGGCGTGCCATCATCGTAATACTGCCGGGCAAGCTCGGCGATCTTTTCCCGGAATTGGGGGATCTGCTCTCTGCCGATAGTAAAGCCTGCTGCCAGCTCATGGCCGCCGTAGCTTTCCAGCAGCGGCGCCAGTGCGGTCAGGGATGTAAACAGATTGAATCCGCCGTAGCTTCTGGAACTTGCTTTTCCGTGATCTCCGTCCAGGCAGATCAGGAAGGTGGGGCAGCAATATTCCTCAGCGATGCGGCTGGCAACGATGCCCACCACACCCTGATGCCAGCTTTCGTCGGCAAGGACGATGGCATCGGGCATCTTTCCTTGGGGCAGCATATCCACCGCCTGCTGATAGATCTCCGATTCCACGCTCTGCCGCTGCTTGTTCAGGTCGCACAGGGCTTTGGCAAGTTCCTGTCCTTTCTTGGCATCGTCCGTCAAAAACAGATCGATGGCAAGATCGATCTGACCCATACGCCCGGCGGCATTGATCCGGGGAGCAAGCGTATAGCCCACGGAGGAGGCAGTCAGAGCAGCCTTATCACAGCCTGCCTGCTCCATCAGCGCCAAAAGACCGGGGCGGCAGGTATTACGCAACGCTTCCAGTCCGCGGGATACGAACACCCGATTTTCTCCACGCAGGGGCATCACATCCGCAACCGTTCCCAGGCACACCATATCCGCATAGGCCTGCAAAACCTCCTCCTGGCTGCCGCAAAGCGCACTTGCCAGCTTAAAGGCAACACCCACGCCGGACAGATCCTTGTGGGGATACGGGCAGTCGGCACGGTGGGGATCCACCACCGCCACTGCCTCAGGCAGGACGTCCTTACACTCGTGGTGGTCAGTAATGACCAGATCGATCCCCAGCGCAGCGCACAGCTTCGCCTCTTCCACTGCAGTGATGCCGCAATCCACAGTCACGATCAGCTTCACGCCGTCGCCCTGCAGCTGCCGGATAGCAATGGGATTCAGGCCGTAGCCCTCTTCCAGCCGTCCGGGGATATAGGGCACACAGTCGCCGCCCAAGGAGCGGATAAAATCCGTCAAAAGGCAGGTCGCCGTAATGCCGTCCACATCATAATCACCGAAGACGGCGATCTTCTCCCCCTTTGCCAGAGCAAGTCCCAGCCGTCCGGCAGCCAGATCCATGTCCCGCATACAAAAAGGATCGATCAGTGCCGTGTTGCAGTTCAGGTACGCGTCCGCCTGCTGCCGACAGGTCATCCCCCGGGCAGCCAGCACCATCGCCACTAGCGGCGCATAGCCCCCAGACACCAGATCATTTACCGCTTCCATCTTCGGTTCCGTTACATTCCAAATTCCGTATTTCAAAGCATAACACATCCAATTATAACATTTTCCTTATATTATAACAAAAATGCCCCGGATGCACAATAGAAACTTACAAATTTCTATATTACACTTTCGAATTTCAGTTTATCGCTCCGATGGAGCGATAAACAGTGGACAGTTGATAGTGGATAGTTGACAGTTAAGGTGTCGCCTTCGGCGACTATTTAAATCATTTTCCGTAGGAAAATACCTCAATTGTCAACTGTTAACTGTCAACTTCGAGCGGTAGCTCGAGAAACTGGAATTTCGTTTTGATCTTCAATTCTTAATACTTAATGATTTACTCCCTTGCCGGGATGAGGCTTTTTGCAGCGGAGGCAAGGATCGGTGTCAGCAGCAGCCCCGGAAAGCCCCAGAACCGGTAGCCTGCGTATAACGCCGCCAGGGTCACCAGTGGATCCAGCCCCAAGTGCTGTCCCACCAGCTTTGGCTCCAGCACCGTCCGGGTGATCATCGCCACGCCGTAGGTACACAAAAGACCAATGGCGCGCAAACTTTCTCCCTGTAAAAGGCACACCAGCGCCCAGGGCAGCAGCACCGTTCCGGTACCCAGGATCGGCACCGCGTCCACCACCGCCACCAGTGCCGCCCAAGCTACAGCATAGGGGATCCGCAGCAGCAAAAAGCCCACCGACACGATCCCCCAGGTCACCGCGCACAGCTTCAGCTGCGCCTTGAGCCAGCCCCCCAGCGCCCGACGCACCCTGCGCAGGGCAGGCAGGTATTTTTCATGCCAGCTGGCAGGCAAATGCCGGCTGACCGTCTGCTTCAGCTTAGGCAACCGGGTAGAGATCAGAAATGCCGCCACCACACCGGTACCCAGCCCCAGTGCGCCGTTTCCCACTTGCCCAATGGCTGTGCCCACCACAGAGGGGATGTTCCGGGTCGCCTGCTCCAAAAACACCGTGCCGTCATCGAAAAAATTCAGCACCGTGCGCTGCAGCACCGGACGGATCCCCTCCGGTGCCTGCTCCGAAAGGCTCACCAGCCAGTCCTGCACCAGCACCATCCCCTGCCGGGCGGTAGCCTCCAGATCCGGGATATCGGAGGCAAGGCTTGCCAGCTCCCGGACTGCCACAGCCCCTGCAAAATACACTGTAAGACCAAGTCCTGCCAGCGTCACCGACACCCCCAGTCCTGCCGCCGCTGCCCGGGGCAGCCGGGCAGACACCCGTTTGACCAAAGGCTCAGCTGCCAGCGCCAAGCCCAGCCCCAACAGAAAAGGCAGTGCCACCGGCAGCAAGTATTTTACCCCCAGCCACAGGGCTGCAAATGCCGCGATCAGCAGCAGCGGTTTCTTCCAATTGGACGGGATCATAGAAAATCTCCTTTCGCTTCCGGACTTGCATTTTATAAAATATATGCTACAATTGTCCGTAGTAGGCAGACACACTGCCGCATTTTACAGGGGGATAGTATCATGGCAAATATTCCTAAGTACTATATCGTTGAATCTTCCGCATTGCCCGAGGTGTTCCTGAAGGTGGCAGAGGCAAGGCGCCTGCTGCAGACCGGCGAAGCATCTACCGTCAATGATGCCACCCGTATGACCGGCATCAGCCGCAGCGCGTTTTATAAGTACCGGGATTCGGTGCTGCCCTTTCAAAATATGATGACCGGCAGGATCATTACCTTCCAGTTCATGCTTCAGGATCAAAAGGGCCTGCTTTCTTCCCTTTTGAGTATTTTCGCTGAGCACAAAGCCAACATCCAGACCATCAACTCCATCGTTCCCACCAACGGCTGCGCCCTGGTCACCATCTCCGCGGAGACCATCGACCTGACATTGCCCATTGAGGAGCTGTTGCGTCAGGCAAGCCAGCTGCCCGGTGTGATCAAGGCAGAGGTTCTGGCAGGCTGATTATCATCCTTTCCATTTTTCCAAAAAGTATACAAGCAGGGCTTGTCTCGGAATGAGACAAGCCCTGCTTATTTTATCGCTTTTTAAAAGCCTCTCGCTTTCAGATACCGGTAACTTCTGGTCAAGCACTCAAAGGGATCTTCCCCGTTGCAGTTATCCTGCTCCACCAGCATATACTTGACCCCGGATGTCTCCGCCTTTTCAAAGACCCGGTCAAAGTTGATATTGCCTTCACCGATCACAGACATCACCGCGCCCTCGGCGTAATCCTTCAGGTGGATCACCGGCAGTCTGCCTGCCAATTTTTCGATCCACTGAGCAGGGTCGCCGCCAGCCTTCTGCACCCAGTAGGTGTCCAGGGTAAAGCCCAGTATATCCGCAGAAAATTCCTCCGCCAGGCGCTCGAGCACCAGCTTGCCATCCAGCTTTTTGAATTCGTAGGAGTGGTTGTGGTGCATGAAATACTTGCCGTTGGCATGCAATGCCTCCGCAATCGGCTTGTAGGTAGCCAGGTAGTTTGCATAATTTTTCGCAGGATCTGTCTCATTGAAGGTATAGCCGCCCAGACCAACATTCTCACAGCCAAAGACAGTGTGATCCTTTGCCACCTGCACCGGATCCGCCGTAAGCTGTGCCGGGGGTGTATGGGTCAAGACACACTTGAGATCGTTTTTCTCCAATTCCTTTTTCAGCCACTCCGGCTCAAAGGGGCAGGTGCCGGAGATCTGGACATATTTGTAGCCGATATCCGCCACTTTCTTCAGACTCTGAGAAAAGCCCCCTAAGTCCTTGCAGAATTCTCTGACCGTATAAAACTGTGCACCAATTTCCATAGGATGGCCTCCCTGTTTTGTTTTTTCTTTATTATAGCACTATAAATATTGTAAATCAATTGCATATAACTTCAAATAAACATTGCAAAAATATTCACTATGAAGTATGATAGAGAAAAGAGAGGTGACAGGGATGCAAAACTATTTGCTTAACGCAAGCCGAACCCGCACAGAAGCGCCGGATCTTCAAAAATTTAACATGCATACCCAAGATTACTACGAGATCTATTGCTTTTTGGAAGGAGACGCGGATTACTTTGTGGAAGGTACTGTCTATTCCCTGAAGCCAGGTGATATTTTGCTGCTGAAAAAAGCGGAGGCCCACAGCCTGCTGATTAAGACACTGGTTCCCTACGACCGGATCACCATTCATTTCAGCGCCGATGCGATCCTGCAGGAGTACCGGGAGCTGCTATGCGCGTTTCTGGATAGCCGCCCGCTGGGTAAGAATAACCGCTACGCGGCAGCCCTGTTCAAAAGCACCCACTGGCAGTACTACATGCGTCAGATCTACTCGACCCAGGATCATACCCAACGCAGAGTCTACCTGACCGCGCTTTTATATGAGCTGTGGCAAAATTTCCCCAGAGCCTGCAACCGGGAGACCGCGGAAACAGACCCCTGCGCTAAGATCATTAACTATATTAACGACCATCTGACTCAGAATCTGAGCCTTGAGATCCTTTGCAGCGAATTTTTCATGAGTAAGGCGCAGCTGAACCGCCGATTTAAAAAGGCCACCGGCTCTACCGTCTGGGAGTACATCATGACAAAACGGCTGCTGCTGGCAAAGGAGCATCTGCTGGCAGGCGAATCCCCTACGGCAGTCTGCGCCAAAAGTGGCTTTAACGATTACTGCTCCTTCTACCGCGCCTACAAGGCACGGTTTGGCGTATCCCCGAAAGAGGACAGACAGTAAACAGACCTTTTATGCATCCAATCCCATCGACCCTCATGACCGCCAGGTCGACCAAATTGTTCGTTGCCGTCCACCGGACGGATGCATTAAGATCGTTCGATTCCCCTACGGACCATGCAAAAAACCTCCCACATAAGTGGGAGGTTTTGCATGGTGACCCGTACGGGATCGTTTGCATTTTTAGTTGAAAAATAATTGTTCGGCGCCGTCCAGCCGGCGCCGGCATCCGTCCACCGGACGGATGCATTAAGATCGTTCGATTCCCCTACGGACCATGCAAAAAACCTCCCACATAAGTGGGAGGTTTTGCATGGTGAACGACGGCACGTGGGATACGAATACTATGCCCTAATCCGCCGTCAATTTCATGTAGAGTAATGGTTCGGTTATCGCCGGAGTAGTTGAAAGTAAGGATGACCTTGTCGTCATAGACGAACACGGAATTTAAGAAGGTCTTGATCAGCCGCTTTTGACATTCAATGTCCGAGTAGTCCATTTCTGCAAACTGGTGCAGGAAGAATACAATATGTTCCTTTTTCAGAGCCAGATCCTCTTTTAATTTGGCTGCGGCCAGTGCCAGTCGGAGATCCTTCTTTTGTCCCTCCAACTCATTCATGCGCTCCTTGGTGCTTTCATTGAAGATGCCTGCCTCAATTGCTTTCAGAAGATTGGCGATAGATTTCTCAGTTTCATCCAGTGCTTTCTGTAGGGATTTTGTATAGGTGGTGTCGGTATTCTGGGCAAGGAAATACTGGTAGGTGTTCTCTGCAATGAATTCCAGCAATTCTTCATTTTTGACCAGTTTAAGCAAATGCTTCAGCACAAGCGGCTCAATCCAGTCCTGCCGAACAGCTCTCTTGGTGCAGAGCTTTTTCTTTTTGGCGCTGCAGATGTAGTAGTGGTGCTTCACCTTCTGTTTGCTTGTGCCACAAACACCGGTCATCATCGCGCCGCACTTGCCACAGAACAGCTTGCCAAACAGAATGTAATCCACTTTCGCCTTTTTATGTCCGGCGGCTTTCTGATTGTATTCCAACAGTTCCTGTACCTTATTGAAAATATCTACATCTACAATAGGCGGCACTGAGTTTTCGATGGTTACTTCTCCGTTGTATTCGTAGGTGCCAATGTATTTCTTGTTTTTCAGCACCGTCCGCAAACTGTTATGAGTAAAGGAATGTCCCCTAGATGTCCGCAAGCCCCTATCATTCAGAATCTTTACGATCTCCGTGATTGTTTTACCTTCGGAGTAAAGCTGAAAGATATCTCTTACCACAGGTGCGTATTTGGGGTCAACCTCATACTTCTTATCGGCAGTGATGATATAACCCAAGGGACAAGTTCCGCCGGTATAGCGTCCTTTCTGAGCACTGTTTTTCATACCTCTGCGAACGTTCTGGGAAAGTTGTTCAGAGTAATAGGCTGCCATACCTTCGATGACGGCCTCCAAAATGATGCCCTCCGGGGTATCCGGGATGGCCTCGGCTACATAGTAGATTTTGACACCGTTTTTCTTCAGGTGGTATTTGTTGAGGGCGATCTCCTCTTTGTTTCGTCCAATTCGGTCCGTCTTCCAGACGATCAGCGCATCAAACGCATGCTTAGCTGCATCAGACAGCATAAGCTGAAACTGTTCTCTGTTGTCGTTTCGCCCGGTTTGTGCGCGGTCTGCATAGACTTTAACGATGGTCAATCCGTGGGCAGCAGCAAAGCGTTCCGCCTCGGTAACCTGACCTTCGATGGACTGCTCGCCTTGTCTATGGCTGGAAAAACGGGCATAAACAACAGCGTTCACTTTTTTACCTCCTCTAACAGTTCCAGTTTCAG
>JAZOSG010000222.1:0-3710 GCA_045657005.1 Faecousia sp. | reverse complement strand
TCCATTTACAGGAGTGAATTGTCAAAATGAAAAAACTTGTTCATTTTATCTGTATAATTCTTGTTTGTAGTCTTATTTTCGTCATCCCTGCCCAGGCAGCAAGTACAGTGGAATCCCGCGCAAGCGCTTTCTTTTCTTATTATGGTACTGACCTTTATAAAACATCCTCCTCTTCTTTTCAAATTTGGTTTGACGTAACAGCTAATGCCGGAAATACAATGCAGGTTCTCGGTGTCAGCGAGATTATCGTCTACCGTTCTGCGGACCAGCAGTCCTGGACTAAGATGCGGACATATACAATGGATAATTACCCTCAGATGGTGGCACAGAATACAACGTCGCATATCGATTATGTTACATACAACTACGCCACTACTGGATATTACTACACAGCATACATCACCTTCTATGCAAAAAACAGCAGTGGCATTGCTGAACGATATGTCTACACAGAAATTCTCAGAATGTAATAGTGTTGCCCTCTCTGCGGATCAGCTTTCTGTAGAGGGGGCTTTTTCTATTAGGGCGTTCAGATGCTCTATAATGTGACGAATCGTGCAAGGAATCAAGATCATATCCTGCACGCCTGCGTCAGCGGCTGCCTGCAGCACAACCGGACTTGCAAGATTAGTAAGCGCCAAAATAATGCGCGGGCGGAAACTGGTTTTTCGCAAAACGGTTAGCCCGTCTATAACAGGAAGCGTCAGATCTAAAATCAGAGCATCCGGCCGATGCGTTTCCAGCATTGCAAGGGCATCCGTGCCGGTATCGCAAGTATGTACCTCGTGCATAGATAAGGAGGATACGAGCAAGTCAGTGATTATTTCTGACTTTACGGCAATAAGCAGTTTCAATATGCGCTCACCTCTAGGAACATTGATATGAAGAGCATAGCACAAACCTTTCCCAATAGACAACCTAGAAGAACCTAGAAAATACGAGGATTTTCGTAAGAAAAGCAGAAAAAAGCCAAAGATGCGCGCAATTCTTATCAAATTTGACAGTTGAATAAAAAAGGTCGTCTATGTTATCATTGCCTACAACTGGGAGGTGTTACCTTTATATGTTGTTCCGCATGCTTGTGTAAGAGCAGGCATGCGGATTTTTGCGTTTATCCGTAGCTTGCTTGATTTTGGGTACAATATAGGTAACCAATCAAGGAGGAAGCATTATGAAACTGTCAATGAAACGAATCAAGGAGTTTGCAAACTATCTATGCCGCGAGGAGAAGAGTACGGCAACACAGGAGAAGTATCTGCGAGACGTACAAGCGTTCTGTAGGTACGCAGATGCGAATGACATCACAAAGGAGCTAGTGATTGCATGGAAGAAGCATCTGATGGAAAACGGTTATGCTGTTCGATCCATCAACTCTATGCTTGCCAGTGTGAACAGTTTGTTAGATTTTCTAGAGCTATCTGCCTGCAAGGTAAAGAGCATCCGAACGCAACGTCAAACTTACTGTACAGAAGATAAGGAACTGACCAAAACGGAATATCTTCGGCTATTATCTGCATCCAAGAAAAACGAGCAACTGAACCTAGTGATTCAGGCCATCTGCGGAACAGGCATCCGCGTGTCTGAGCTGCGGTTCTTTACCGTGGAGGCGATTCGGTATGGTGAAGTAACTGTGGACTGTAAAAACAAAACCAGGACGATCCTCGTTCCGGGCAGGCTGAAGAATGTTTTGTTGAATTATGCCAAGAGGCGCAATATTAGATCCGGCGCGATCTTCATTACCCGCACAGGCAAAACGCTGAATCGCAGCAACATCTGGTCAGCGATGAAGAAGCTGTGCGAAGTCGCCGGTGTGAAGGCTTCAAAGGTTTTTCCCCACAATCTGCGGAAACTCTTCGCCCGCACCTTCTACGGCATCGAAAAGGACATTGCAAAGCTTGCCGACATCCTGGGTCACAGTTCTATCAATACGACCCGTATTTATATCGTAACCACGGGCACCGAACACCGCCGCAAAATCGAACGTCTGGGCCTTGTAGTCTAGTTAAAAAACTACATAATTCACATTATGTTGCAAAAAGAAATCCACAGAAGCTTTTGAGCATCTGTGGAATGGTAATTTTGGGCGCACAAAGGCACACCCTCATTGTATTTTGCAAAAAGCTGCACTGAGGGTGCGTTTGTCGTGTTCAAATGTGTTAAATATGTATGCTTTTTCCGTGGGGTTTCCCTAAAACAGGGGTGCTACTTGATTTTTGTTATTGTTTGGAGTACAATATAAAAAGAAAATTACCGCGTTTTTGCACTAGCTTTACCACATAATGAGAATTATGTGATAAATCAATAGTTTTTTAGGGAGGTGGGGCTATGGCAATTGCGCTTTTCAAGCACAATCAGGATGCATATACCGCAGCCTTGCAAATGCTGCAAACCACCGGAAAAGCTGCCGTGATCCACCCTACCGGAACAGGAAAATCCTTTATTGCCTTCAAGCTGTGCGAGGAGCATCCGGAAAAGACGATTTGCTGGCTCTCCCCCTCCAGCTACATTTTTAAGACGCAGTTGGAAAATCTGCAAAAGGCCGACGGTAGCGATTTAGATAACATCCGGTTCTTTACCTACGCCCGACTGATAAACATGACACCTGTTGAGGTTGCCGCCATCCAGCCGGACTATATCATTCTGGATGAATTTCACCGCTGCGGTGCAGAAATTTGGGGTCAGGGCGTGCAGAATCTGCTAGCTGTCTTCCCAGATGCGCCTATACTTGGCCTTTCGGCTACCGCAATTCGCTATCTGGATAATCAACGGGACATGTCTGACGAATTGTTTGACGGCAATGTTGCTTCTGAGATGACTCTGGGTGAAGCAATCGTTCGAGGTATTTTAAATCCGCCTAAATATGTACTGTCCGTTTTTTCTTATCAAAAGGATTTGGAAAAGTACGAAAAGCGTGTCTGTAATGCAAAAAGCAAGGCGGTTAGAGATGCGGGTGAGCAGCATCTGGAAGCACTACGCCGCGCACTGGAAAAGGCGGACGGCATGGAGACCATCTTCCGCAAGCACATGGAGAATCGCACCGGCAAATACATCGTATTCTGTGCGAACTTTGACCATATGCAGGACATGATCGCAATGGCACCCCAGTGGTTTTCCGGAGTGGATGCTGCACCGCACATCTATTGTGCATATTCCGACGATCCCGAAACCGATAAGGCTTTTGCAGCATTTAAAGAAGACGGTAGTGACCACCTGAAGCTGCTCTACTGCATCGACATGCTTAATGAAGGTATCCATGTTGACGATGTAGATGGGGTCATCCTTCTCCGTCCCACAGTTTCTCCGATCATCTACAAACAACAGATTGGACGGGCACTGGCCGCCGGAAAAAAGAAAAATGCAGTAATCTTTGATATTGTTCTGAATATTGAAAACCTTTACAACATTGATGCCATTGAAGAGGAAATGCAGATTGCTGCCACCTATTACCGTTCCCTTGGACAGGATGGGCAGATCGTTAATGAGCACTTTCGAGTCATTGACGAAGTGCGTGACTGCATGGAGTTGTTTGAAAAACTCAACGATTCTTTGACTGCTTCCTGGAGCCTTATGTATCACTATGCCGAAAGCTATGCCCGGGAAAACGGCAACTTGGATGTGCCAAAGCGGTATGTAACACCGGAAGGGTATTCCCTAGGTGCATGGCTACATACCCAACGGCAGGTATATAACAAAAAAATCGCCGGCACGCT
>JAZOSG010000221.1:0-14641 GCA_045657005.1 Faecousia sp. | reverse complement strand
TTTTCCATTATCCAGAAGTGTCCGTGCCGTTCCAAGACGGCGGAAATGTCCGCCAATTGCACCCAAAATTGCAATCGGCTCTTGCTGCATTTTCAAAAGCTGCTGCAGTTTTACAAGCGCCGCGCCGTATTTCCCCTCGCCCAGCATATCCGTCATTTGGAATACAACTGCATCCAGAACCGGTTCTGTAACCGCGTCAATATCACTCTTTACAATAGTATCTGCATCGGAATAGGCACAGATCTTGGAGATCTCCCCTGCCAGCGCGGTCATAGTGCCGCCGGTAATGTCGATCAGATAACTGCACAGATCCGGCGTGATTTTTTTGTGATTAGCAGAAAAGTGCCGGGTCACCCAAGCGATTAGATCACGCATTTCCTGCTTTGGGAATTCTGCGATAGTGGCATTGCTGTCAATAGAATCCCACAGCTTTTTTAACCGTTTGTCGGGTTTCCACACAACCGTCTCAAAGCTCAGTACCACTGTGCAATAATCGGGGATGTCAGAAAACACTTCAGACAGCTTCGTTCTGTCACCATCCGGCAGCTTGAAGATATCGATATCATCTACCCACACAAATGTGTGCTCCGCCATCATAGGTAGGCTCTCCACAGCATCAGCAAAGCTACGGATATCGAAGGTCTCTTTTGTCAGTTTATGATAGTTAAAAGACTCGGTCAAGTCATCTATTAACTGTTTCTTTAGCTGATCCAGATAATAATGGAGAAGAAATGTCTCCTCACCGTGAAAAATATAAAAACGCTCAGGACGCTTTTCACGCAGTGCAAGCTTCAACGCCTGCAGACTATGGGTATCCGTTTGCTTGTATGCCATGGATTCACCCCCTGAAAGTTATCGTTCCATCCAGATCTGTACGCCAAACGCTGCAACCAAACAGCTTTAATCTGTACAACAGTTCCCCGGCAGGATGACCGTAGGAATTATCTTCCCCAACGCTGATCACAACCGCCTTTGGCTGTGTCGCACTGAGCAGAGCAAGACCTGTAGAATACGCAGAACCGTGATGACCGGCAACCAGCAGCTCCAAGCGCGGAAGCTGTATCCGCTCCAAAAGTGCATCTTCACCGGCAATACTCAAATCTCCGGTTATTAGTATATCACAGTTTTCCGTTTGAAACAAGATACACATGCAGCTTTCGTTTCCTTTCGCGCCGTCAGGAGGCGGAAAAAACGAAATCGTCATCGTATCCGCAGAAAGCACACTGTCCTCTGTGATCCAACAAATACGGTCTTCCCATTCACCTTCGATCGCTTTCCGAATACCGTTGCTGTCTGCAATGTCAGGAAGATACAGCCTGTCTACTTTGATTCGGGTAAGCAGCGGTAAAACACCCTCAGCATGATCTGTATCAAAGTGCGTCAGGATCAAGCCGTCCAGCTTTGCGATCCCCTGGGATAGCAGCTGCGCGGAAACCGTATCCGCGGCAATTGAACCGGTATCGCCACCGCAATCCACAAGGTAATCGCCGCCATCGCTTTGGATTAGGATTGCTTGGCCCTGTCCCACATCCAAAGCGGTCACACGGTATTTGTCAAACTGAGGTTCCAGACCGGCGGCAATCAGCGCAAAAAGCAATCCGGTCAGCATACAACTCATAAGGATCCCCACTTTCTTTCGCCGGCAGCACAGGAAGACACCGAAAAGTACATAGCAGAATGCCAGCCATAAAACAATATAACCGCTGCAGGTATAGACAGCCGAATACGGAAGTCCGGCTAAAAGCTTTGCGGTGAACAGTACAAAACGGACAGGCCAGGATATAAGCCAGGCAATCAGCTTTGCGGCAGGCAGCCAAATAACCCCCACCACACAGGCAAGGATGATCCCATAGAAAATAAACGAAATAACCCATAGTGTCAGTAGATTCGTCAGCAATCCCACCAGACTAACAGTTCCAAAATAGTATGCGCTTAGGGGCGTTGTTGTGATCATCGTACTTAGTGTTATGGATGCGGAGCTCGCTATCCAACGGAGCATTTTTGCTTTCAAAGACTTGCCGGTGGGCTTACCCATACGCATGATCAGACGATTTCTTATCCGATGATAGAACAGCAGGATCCCCACGATACAACCAACCGATAGCTGAAAACTGACAGAAGTAATCGTCATCGGATTTAGGCAAAGCATCACAAGTACTGCAAACGCCAGTGCCGTTGGTGAATCGTATTCCTTATCAAACAGCAGCGCAAGGATCATTAGTCCTTGCATAATGCATGCTCTTACCACCGATGGCGTAAAGCCTGCGACCGCCGCAAACGCAAAAAGCACAGGAAGACCAAGCAAAGCAGTAAGAATGCGTCGCCTTCCGCTGAATATGTACACCAATGCGATCAGGATGGATACATGCAGCCCCGACACAGCGATCACATGACGGATGCCACTGAGTTTAAAGGCTGTGTCTGTTTCATAATCAAGGCATGTACTGTCTCCTAACAGAAGCGCTCTGGCAAACCCCAGAGTATCTGCCGGGAAGGCATTGTCGATCAGCTGCGTAATATCCTTGCGCAGCTTTGCCGCATAGTACTTTAAAGGAATTGTGTCCGTATCATCAATTAAAATCTCTTCGTCCGCATACCCAAGAAGGAATATTCCTTTGCCTTCGTGATAAGTAGGTCCCTGCAGTGCATCCTCTGTGGTCAACCTCAAGCGAATTTTACCCTTGAGGCCATCTCCCGGCGTTAATGGAATGTCTTTTGCCAAATAGAAACGGATCCGAAAGGTTTTCCCTTGCAGCGTTATCTCACCGTCTGCTGCCACGCCGTAATCAGTCTCATAACTGTAATCAGAAACTATGACTTCTGTGTTTACTGTCTCACCGTCATAATCTTTTGCAGCTTGCAGATACAGCACATCATAACCCCATAACCAAAAAGATCCGGCTGCTAAACCAATTAAAATCACAGCCAGTATCCTGGTATATTGGCGTTTGAAGAATAGCAGAGGCAGCATCAGGATGATGCTAAGAAACGCCACCCAGACGCCGAAAGAACAGTATACACCTATAAAGCACGCTGCGGCAAAACCCACAGTGAACCACATCAGTTTACGCATGGCGTTTCTCCTTTTTGCAAAAGGACGCTGCCAAAAAGGCAGCGTCCAGATCGCTTATTTACTGAACCTTGGAGGAAACATAATCATCCACCTGAGCAAGGGCATCGTCGATCTTATTGACATCCTTGCCACCGCCCATGGCAGAATCCGGCTTACCGCCGCCGGAACCGCCGCAGGCAGTACAGACAAGCTTTACAAGTTCACCGGCCTTCAGACCCTTTGCCACCGCGTCCTTGCCGCAGACTGCCAGGAAAGTGATCTTTCCGTCGTTGACAGAGGACAGCACAGCTACCACATCAGAAGCCTTATCCCGAAGGGTATCGCCCATCTGGCGCAGTTTGCCTGCGTCTGCATCCAGCACATTGGCAGTGATCACATGGAATCCGCCAATATTTCTTGCGCCAAAGAGGAAACGATCCGCCTCACCGGCAGTCTCCCGAGCCTTAAAGGACTCAATAGTCTTTTTCAGATTCTTGATCTCATCGACCTGGCTTTCCAGCTTGGATGCCAGCTCAGCAGGCTTGGTTTTCAGGATGGAGCAGGCATTATATACACGCTGACGGGCAAGTTCCATCTCTGCCAGACACGCTTTACCGGTGATCGCCTCGATTCTGCGAACGCCAGATGCGACACTGCCTTCACTTTCGATCCGGAAGGGGCCGACCTTAGCAGTATTGTCTAAGTGTGTGCCGCCACACAGCTCAATCGAGTAACCGCTCATATTGACTACCCGGACAGTATCGCCGTACTTTTCACTAAACAGCGCCATAGCACCCATTGCCTTTGCCTCTTCAATGGGCATTTCACGGATATCGATGCCGTAGCCCTCCAAAATAGCAGACTGAACCATCACATCGATCTGTGCCAATTCCTCAGGTGTAACCGCGGAATAGTGGTTAAAGTCAAAACGCAGCCGGTCAGGTTCCACCAAAGAACCGGCCTGGTGGACATGATCACCCAAAACTTGCTTCAACGCCTTCTGCAGCAAGTGTGTAGCAGAGTGGGCACGCATAATCGCCTTACGGCGCTCAACATCGATAGAAGCGCAAACCACATCGTCTGTTTTGATGGTACCGCTGCGCATAATGCCGTTGTGCAGGTATCTGCCACCTTTATCCTTCTGTACATCGGTGATCTCAAAGCGGTTGTCTCCCACAAGGATCACACCGTGATCAGCGGCCTGACCGCCCATTTCCGCATAGAAAGGTGTCTTGTTCAGAACAATAACGCCCTTCTCGCCGCCGGTAATAGAACCGGTGACCTCCTCACCAACACAGACAGCAACTACAGTTGCTTCGCAATTATAAGCATCGTAACCAACAAAATCCGTTGCGGTAACCTCAGAGCCAAAATCGATACCAGCCCAGCCAAGGTCTCCCAACGCTTTGCGCGCCTCACGGGCACGCACTCTCTGCTCCTCACGGCAGGCAGTGTATCTGTCCATATCGACAGTCATGCCCTCCTCTTCCAGCATTTCCACTGTCAGGTCAATGGGGAAGCCGTAGGTATCAGACAGCAGGAACGCATCCGCGCCGGAGAAGACAGTTTCACCCTTTGCCTTGTGGGCTGCCAGCTTTTCGCTGAAGATACGCATACCGGTGTCGATGGTCCGGGCAAAGTTCTCTTCTTCATTCCGAACGACACGGACGATGTGCTCAGCACGCTCACGAAGATAGGTGTAATGGCTCTCATTTTCCCGAATGACCGTTTCTACAACCTCGTACAAGAAAGGCTTATTGACACCCAAAAGCTTGCCATGACGGGCTGCACGGCGCAGCAGTCGACGCAGGACATAGCCGCGTCCCTCATTGGTGGGCTGCACACCGTCGGCGATCATAAAGGTTGAGGCACGGATATGGTCGGTAATAACACGAAGGCTGACATCCGTCTTGGTGCTCTGTCCATAGGAAGCACCGGTGATTTTTGTGACATGGTTGGTGATGTTCATGACTGTATCCACATCAAACAGGCTGTTTACATCCTGACATACCACTGCCAGACGCTCCAATCCCATACCGGTATCGATATTCTTCTGAACCAACTCAGTATAATTGCCGTTACCGTCATTATCAAACTGGGAGAAAACATTATTCCACACTTCCATGTAACGGTCGCACTCACACCCGACAGTACAGCCGGGCTTGCCGCAGCCATACTTCTCACCCCGGTCATAGTAGACCTCACTGCAGGGGCCGCAAGGACCGGAGCCGTGCTCCCAGAAGTTGTCTTCCTTACCAAAACGGAAGATATTCTGAGCGGGAATACCGATCTCCTTATTCCAGATCTCAAATGCTTCATCATCATTTTCATAGATAGATGGATACAAATGATCCTCTTCGAGACCTACGACTTTTGTCAGAAACTCCCAGCACCAGGCAATTGCCTCATGCTTGAAATAGTCACCAAAGGAGAAGTTGCCCAGCATCTCGAAGTAAGTGCCATGACGAGCGGTTTTACCGATATTTTCGATATCGCCGGTACGGATGCACTTCTGGCAGGTGCAAACACGGCGGCGAGGAGGCTCCACCTCCCCCTTAAAATAGGGCTTCATAGGAGCCATGCCGGAATTGATCAGCAGCAAAGACTGGTCATTTTGGGGAATCAGTGAAAAACTGGGAAGGCGCAGATGATCCTTGCTCTCAAAGTAGGAAAGAAACATCTCACGCAGCTCGTTTACACCATATGCTTTTTTAGCCATTGGAAAAACCTCCGTAAAACAAAAATACCCACCCCAAGTATAGGGGCGAGTTTAATCGCGGTACCACCCTAATTTATCCCGAAAGGATATCTTAGCTGCTCTGTAACGGGAGCGCCCGTCCCGGTCCTCCCGGGCGGCTTGGAAGTGGCTTGCAGCGGCTCGACAGAGGGCTTTCACCATTTCCCTCTCGCTTAAATATCTCCGCGCACTGCTTGGTTTCCGCATTGCCTTTGCTTTTCTCGGTTATTCTATCACAATTACCAAAAAAGTCAACCATTTTCACAGAAAATCCGCCCGGTAATAGTATACCGGGCGGATCAAATCAAATATTTTTCTCAAGCCAAGCTTTCATAGAAAGTCTGCCATCCTCACTCATAGGAAATGACTTTTCCCCTTCCATTTCGCTTTTTTCATAACAGAAAGGACCGTGCCAATATTCTACATGGATATCGCTTTTCTCAAAATCTACCTCTTTAGGTGTCGCCATGACCACATTGGGTACCGCCCGGAATCGAAACGCACCGCACGAACCCGTGAAGATATTGTTCATAGCAAAGGTGTGCAAAGTAGGAATAAACAGCTCATCCATATTACGCCTCCATCAGTGCTTCCATCTCATCCAGCAATTCACCAAAAAGAGCGAGTGCCTGGTTGACTGGCTCGGCAGAGGTCATATCCACACCGGCACCCTTGAGCAGGTCAATGGGGCTCTGGGAGCAGCCGCCGGACAGAAAGCGGATATAGTCCGCAACGGCCGGTTCTCCTTCTCGGAGGATTCGGCGCGACAGGGCGATGGCCGCAGAGTAGCCTGTAGCATACTGGAAGACATAGTAATCAAAATAGAAATGGGGAATTCTCGCCCATTCTACAGCAATTCTGTCGTCCACCTCCATATCGGGACCATAGTACAGTTCATTCAATCGGCGGTA
The DNA here is from genome assembly GCA_045657005.1 of Faecousia sp. Classification (GTDB taxonomy): domain Bacteria; phylum Bacillota; class Clostridia; order Oscillospirales; family Oscillospiraceae; genus Faecousia. Next base: position 7,941 of record JAZOSG010000221.1, on the reverse strand, counting down.
TTCCTGACTCAGGACATCCGCTGTCAGGGTCTTCCCCTCCGATACCATTTTGCCAATGGTCAACTCGAATTCTGCAAACATTGTCTGGCGGTAGAGCGTTCCCTTAAACTGCTCAAGGAAGTGATTAATCAGGTATGCCCGTTCCTTTTTGTCAGTAGTCTTAGCAAGCAGGTATTCCATCAGCAGTGCCTCATTGCAAGTTGAGGCTACCTCTGCTACAAAAATCACATAGTCGGCATCCACCGGGTTCTGGTGCTTGTTGGACAGGTAGGAATGAATGGCATGTCCCATCTCGTGCGCCAGGGTGAACTGGCTGTCAAGGGTTCCAGTATAGTTCAGCAGGACATAGGGATGCACATCCACACCGGCAGAATACGCTCCGCTGCGCTTACCTTCATTCTGGTAGACATCAATCCAGCGATTTTCAAAGCCTTCTTTTAGGATCTTACGGTATTCCTCACCAAGAGGGGCAAGGGAATCGTAAACAGTCTTCTTTGCATCGCTAAAGGGGATCTTTTTGTCCACATCCTTAACGAGAGGTGTGTAGATATCATAAAAATGCAGTTTTTCAACGCCCAGCAGTTTTTTACGCAAACGGACGTAGCGGTGCATCTTATCCAGGTTTTGATGGACAGCCTCGATCAGATTCAGGTATACAGAGGTGGGAACATTGGTGCTATCCAGGGATGCTTCAAATGCATTGGTATATTTCCGGGTCTCTGCAAAGAATTTCAGTTGCTTATTCTGCGCATCCAGAAGGCCTGCCGCGGTATTTTTGAAATTGGAAAAGCTGTCGTACAGGCTTTCATAGGCACTTTTGCGTAGTGTGCGGTCAGCACTTTCCTGGCAGGCAACAAAGGTTCCCTGGGTGATAGGATGTTTTCTGCCTTCAGAATCCTCTGCGTCTGCAAAGCGCATGTCTGCGTTTGTGAGCATGCCATAGATCTTATTGGGTGCCTGCGCCATTTCTCCGGTGGATGCCAGAAGCTTTTCCTCAGAGGCAGACAGAATATGGTCTTTGCGGCGGCGCAGATCTGTAAGGCAGCGGCGGTACCGCTCTAACTGGGGGCAGGCCGCATAAAAGCTATTCAGCGTTTCATCGTTGATCGCCATGATCTCCGGTGTTTCAAAGCTTGTCGCCGCATCCAGAGCCACCGCCATACTGACAAACTTTCCGGTCATTGCCTGATAGTGGGCATCCCGGGTATCTTCGTCAGACTTGCGCATGCAGTAATTGGCAAGACGCTTTGCTTTTACATTGGTCTTCTCAGTAGACTGCAAATAAGCAAACAGTGTATCACCGCTGCGTCCGAGACTGCCTGCATAGGATTCCAATTTTTGCTTATCCTCTTCAAGCGTAGCAAGCTCTTTTTCCCACGCTTCATCTGTGGGATACAGATCCTCCGTTGCCCAAGTGTCCTCCACCGCGATCTCGGAGCGTTTTCTGATCTTACTGGTATCTTCCATGGTAAACCTCCTGAAGGTATTTGCTTTTATTATAACACAGTGATGCAAAAAAGCAATCACGCTACTTGCAAAAGCCGTCTTTTTGTGCTAAAGTAGCTCTCGGTGATTCTTATGAAAAAACGATTGCGCGGCAGCGCATTTTTGATTTTAGCAACGATCATATGGGGCTCTGCCTTTGTCTCTCAAAGCGTGGGGATGGAGCATATCGGCCCCTTTACGTTTCAGGCAGTGCGCTGTTTCTTGGCAGTATTGGGACTACTGACGGTGATTTTAGTTGCCGACCGGTTTCATAGTGACAAAAAATCATTCTGGAAACGGTGGGCAAATCCAAAGCTCTGGAAAGCAGGTATTTTGTGCGGTATTCCATTATTCCTGGCGTGCAATTTGCAGCAAGTGGGTCTTGTGGATACAGACGCCGGAAAATCCGGTTTTCTCACCGCAATGTATATTGTGATCGTGCCGGTCATAGGAATCTTTTTAAAGAAAAAGCCTTCGATCATGGTACCCATCAGTGTTACACTGGCAGTAGCTGGTTTATACTGTCTGAGCTGTGTAAGCGTGACACGGATCAGCACCGGTGATCTGCTAACGCTGTGCTGTGCATTTATGTTTGCGGTGCAGATCATATTCATCGATGTTTTCGCAGCCAACACAGATGCTCTGCGGCTCAATGCCATTCAGGCCCTGGTCTGTGCGGTTCTTTCTACTATCATTATGCTCTTTACTGAGCAACCCACATGGACAGCTGTTGCAAACTGTGCATTACCCCTTGCACACGCAGGCTTTTTATCCATGGGTGCTGCCTACTCCCTTCAAATTCTGGGTCAACAGGAGCTGGAGCCTACCACCGCTTCACTGATCATGAGTCTGGAATCGGTGTTCGCCGCGATTTTCGGCGCACTCATTTTAAATGAGACTATGACCGGCTGGGAGGTAGCCGGCTGTGTACTGGTATTTACGGCTGTGATTCTGTCGCAAATACCTGTCAGAACAAAGAAAAAAGAAATCGTGCATCCTTCCAAATGAGGGATGCACGATTTCTTTTTATTTGTCAGTGGCAATAATACGTCTCATCGCTTCGATACCCACTTTGATCGCGCCGGAGGTGTCCTCAGTCATGGGCATTTCCAAGCCTGCCTTTTCACGCTCCTGGTTCCAGATCACATGGAAGCAGCTGCCGCAGCGAACGCCAAGTGCGGATGCCACGACAAACAACGCTGCTGACTCCATTTCGCTTGCCTTAACACCCAATCTTTTCCAGCTCTCCCACTTTTGCAGGAGTTCATAGGACACCGGGCTTTTTTCGGGCGAGTGCTGCCCGTAGAAGGAATCCTTGCCCTGGACGACACCTGTATGGGTACGGTAACCCAAATCCTCACCAGCCGCCTTCAGTGCCGCCGCAACCGCAAAATCAGGAACTGCCGGAAATTCCAGCGGTGCATACTCTAATGATGTATGATCATAACGCACCGCACCGGTAGCAACGATCACATCGCCGGGCAGTACATCCATGGCAATACCGCCGCAGGTGCCCACCCGGATAAAGGTATCCGCACCGATGGCAGCAAGCTCCTCCATGGCAATGGCAGCGGAAGGGCCTCCGATTCCAGTAGAGCAGACAGAAACTTTTTCTCCCAGCAAAGTACCGGTATAAATATTGTATTCACGGTTCATTCCCACATGTACTGGATTTTCAAAATACTGCGCAATCGCCTCACATCTGCCCGGGTCACCCGGCAGGAAGCAATAGCGACCCACATCCCCTTTCTTGCAGCGGATGTGAAATTGTACGCCGATATCTTGCATAACGATACCTCCTTAGAATAGGCTGACCTGGCTGGTGTCCGGCAGGCTGCCAAAGGCACCGGCATCTTTCAGCATTTGGATATGGGTCTTGGAGACCTTGGGACAGGCGGCTGCCACTTCCTCGATGGACAGAAAGTCCTTACCTTCCCGACCCTCCATCAGGTTCATTGCCGCGTTTTCACCAAGTCCGGAAATTGCAACAAAGGGCGGACGCAGTTTTCCGTCCTCGATCACGAATTTGGTCGCATGGCTTTTATACAGGTCAATGGGCAAAAACTCCAGTCCCCGGATGTAGAATTCATAGGCAACCTCAAGGGTGGTCAGCAGGTCCTCATCTTTATCGGTAGCATCTTCGTTGCCGTCGATTGCTTTGATATTGGCAACTACAGCATCGAGACCGTGGGTCATAAGACTGGCATCAAAACCGCCCTTCTGGCTGCGGCGGTAGAAATACGCGGCGTAAAACGCCAGAGGATGGTAGACCTTAAACCAGGCGATCCGGAATGCCATCATAACATACGCAACAGCATGGGCCTTTGGGAACAGATATTTGATCTTCTTGCAAGAGCCGATATACCAGTCAGGTACGCCGGCATCGATCATCTCCTGTTCGGCCCCCTCAGGCAGCCCCTTGCCCTTACGGACAGATTCCATGATCTTAAAGGCCCGTTTCTCCGGCAGACCGCAGGAGATCAGGTAGATCATAATATCATCACGGCAGCCAATAGTCTGATCCACCCGGGCTGTTCCGGAAACGAGCAAATCCTTCGCATTACCCAGCCATACATCCGTACCGTGGGTATAACCAGAGATACGCACCAGAAAATCAAACTTTTCAGGCTTTGTGTCCAGCAAAACGCCACGGGTAAAACGCGTGTTGAACTCCGGCACTGCGACAGCACCGGTCGGTCCCAGAATGGGGTCATCTTCGTAGCCAAGCACCTTAGACGAAGTAAAGATAGACATGGTCTTTTTATCATCTAAGGGAATGAGCTTGGCATCCACACCGGTCATATCTTCCATCATACGGATCATGGTGGGGTCATCGTGACCCAGCATGTCCAGCTTCAGAAGATTTTCCTCCATGGAGTGGTATTCAAAATGGGTGGTGATCTGGTCACTATTTGGGTCATCTGCCGGGTGTTGCACCGGGCAAAAATCCCAGATCTCATTTTCCTGGGGGATGACAACCAAACCGCCTGGGTGCTGACCAGTAGTGCGGCGCACACCCACGCAACCGGAGGCAAGGCGTGCTTCCTCAGCCTTTGAGGCGGTTTTTCCCCGTTCAGACAAATACTTTTTCACATAGCCAAAAGCAGTCTTTTCTGCAACAGTACCCACAGTACCGGCACGGAACACATGGGATCTGCCGAACATTTCTGTACAGTAAGCGTGGGCTCTCGCTTGGTATTCTCCAGAGAAGTTTAGATCGATATCAGGAACCTTATCGCCACCAAATCCCAGGAATGTTTCAAAGGGGATATTGAAGCCTTCCTTAGCAAAGGACGTACCGCATTTAGGACACACCGCGTCCGGTAAGTCTGCACCGCACTCATAGCCCTTGGGCACATCAAATGTAGTAAACTTGCAATCGGGATTGGGGCAGCGATAGTGCGGTGGGAAAGAGTTGACCTCCGTGATGCCCGACATATAAGCAACGATGGACGAGCCGACAGAACCACGGGAGCCGACCAGGTAGCCATGCTCCAAGGAATTCTGCACAAGCTTTTGGGCTGACATGTATATCACATCGTAATGGCAGCTGATGATGTCGTTTAATTCCGTATCTACACGCTTTTGGATCAGCTCCGGAGGATTCTCACCGTAAAGCCTGTGCATTTTGCCGTACACCAGTGCTTTCAGATCCTCCACAGAATTCTCGATCTTCGGAGCAAACAGATTATGCGGTACAGGGCGGATCGTCTCACACATATCCGCAATATAGTTAGGATTGGTAACGACCACCTCGTATGCCTTTTCCTGCCCCAAATAAGAAAACTCCTGCAGCATCTCATCGGTAGTGCGGAAATACAAGGGATTGTCTTTGTCACAGTCCTCAAAACCCTTTGTCGCCAAAAGAATGTGGCGGAATATCTCGTCCTCGGGGTTAAGGAAGTGGACATCGCCTGTTGCCACCACAGGCTTACCCAGTTCTTCACCCAGACGAACGATCGTGCGGTTGAACTGACGTAGTTCCTCTTCCTCCTGAACGATTCCCTTGGCCAGCATAAATCGGTTGTTGGCAAGGGGTTGGATTTCCAGAAAATCGTAGAAGGATGCGATCCGTTTCAACTCATCATCACTTTTGCCGTCAATCACAGCCTGGAACAGCTCACCTGCTTCACAGGCGCTGCCAATAATCAATCCCTCCCTGAGTTTCATAAGCTCCGACTTAGGAATTCTGGGAACTCGCTTGAAATACTTCAGATTGGAATCGGAAATTAAGTGGTAGAGGTTGCGAAGCCCCATCTGGTTCTTTGCAAACAAAATGATATGCCGGGCATGGCGGTCACCAATGCGGTTCTGGGAACGCAGCCCCTCCATCGCAGGGTTGATTGCCTGAAGGGTGTGGATCCCCCGTTCCTCCAGCATGGTTAAAAATCTCGTCATGATCATACCGCAGATCACAGCATCGTCAGCCGCCCGGTGGTGATTGAATTCCGGCAAGCTCAGAGCGTTGGATACAATATCCAGTTTGAATTTACTTAGATGCGGCATCAGATTTTGCGCCAGGATCAATGTATCAGCAGAGGTAAAGCCGTAGGTATATCCTAAGCGGTCGCAAGCTGCCCGAATAAAACCGGTATCAAAATCAGCGTTGTGGGCAACGAGCACACTGTCTCCTACAAATTCCAAAAACTCGGGAAGCACTTGGTCAATTTTGGGTGCACCCCGAAGCATTTCATCGGTAATGCCGGTCAGTTCAACGATCTTGCGTTCCAGCGATCTGCCTGGATCCACAAATGTTTGAAAGCGCTCAATTTCCTCATTGCCGCGCATACGCACTGCACCGATCTCGATGATCTCATCCGTTCGGGAGGAAAGTCCGGTCGTCTCCAAATCGAAAGCAACAAACTCCCGGTCAAAGGTCATGTCCTGATTACCGTGGACAACGATCCGGTCATCCACATCATTGACATAGTAACCTTCACAGCCATAGAGGATCTTTATAGTCTCGTCCGTGCCTGCCACCTTTGGCGCACCCTTCCAATCCTCCACTGTATGCAGTGCGTCGGTAAAGGACTGGACACAGCCATGGTCTGTAATGGCAATTGCCCGATGCCCCCAGGCCGCCGCTTGTTTGATCGCAGCTTTGGTATTTGTCAAGGCATCCATATTGCTCATAATGGTATGCAGGTGCAACTCAACGCGCTTTTCTCCCGGCGCTGTATCCAAACGCTTTGGCATGGTGCCGGGCATGATCGCATTGGGCTTCAAAACCATTTCATTATCAAATCGGTTTTCCATCAACCGCCCCTGAACCCGGATCACAGAGCCAACTTTGATATTATCCAGAATAGGCTTTGCCTCGCTATTCTCCATAAACCGGTTTACACGGACAGAGCCGTAGTTATCGGTCATATCAAAATTGACCACCCAAGCATTACGCTTTTTCAGTTCCTTGTGTTCAACGCTGAATACGCGTCCCTCAACGATCACACTGCCCATATCCAGATTCAGTTCCTGCATGGCTACGGACTTCCCTTTAAAGGGTCTGCCAAAAATGGCGGAAGTCTCCTGGGCAGGCTGATCTTTTTTGACCGCTGATGCCGTTTTTGGCAAGCTGCACAAAACGCCAGCACGCATTTGTTCCATGGCATCAAAAAGCGCCTGTCCTTCAAGGTTCTCACCGGCATGAATGGCAATTTTCACATTTGCGGAGAATCTTTGAGAAAGCACATTACGTACAGTAGGAACACATTCCTCAAGAAGGGCTTTTCCGTTTGCCTTCAAATGGATGTTAAGGGTCTGATCATCCCACTCCCACTTGGCTCCTGCAAGGCTGCCCCGGGTCATAGAGTCTACAGACACAAACAGTTCCAGCAATTCTTCCGGCTCGACCAGTGTCAGCTGATGGGCAGGATAAGAGGGCGTAAGCGTCAGTTTTCGCAGACCATAAAGAGCGCAGAGCTCTGCAGATGCCTGCTCCAGCAGTCTGTGTGGGATATATATATCACTGGAAACAGACACATTGACACTGCGCGTTGGCTGGTCAATATCCGCAGCAAGGATCGCCGCCTGAGATAATGCGCTGTAAAGCGGTTCAGGCGGCTGATATTGGGAGAACATATTCAAAAGATGGATTCTTTCTGCCATGGGATCCCTCAAAATTCCTCGATTTTCTTTAGTAACGCAGGCAGCAGCTGATCATAGGGAAGTTTTTCAATCTGCTGCCCCTTTTCAAACAGCATGCCGCAGCCGTCGCCGCCTGCAATGCCGATATCTGCCTCACGGGCTTCGCCCGGTCCATTGACGATACAGCCCATGACTGCTACAGTGATAGGCTTTTTGCAATCCTTTAACGCCTTGTCTACTTGGTTGACAAGACCGATCAGGTCAATTTTTGTCCGTCCGCAGGTTGGGCAGGAAATGATATTGACCCCCTCTTTACGAAGGCCTGCGGCTTTTAAAATGTCTTTCGCTGCGTAGACCTCTTCCACCGGATCA
>JAZOSG010000220.1:0-9138 GCA_045657005.1 Faecousia sp. | reverse complement strand
GCGTTTTAATGGGGATTCACAATAAATAACCGGGGACAGGCCTGTCCCCGGTTATTTATTGTGAATCCCCATTAAAACGCAAAGCACTATCTTCTCATATGTGCTTTTTCCAAGAATTCTATATTTTTTGCCAACATATTGATATCAATCCCTTTTTCTGCGTGTTATGATATATATAGAATTTATTCTGGAGGTTTTCTATGTTAGCCATTATCAATGCTGAGCTTGTTATGCGCGACCATCTGATCCCTGAGGCGGTGCTGTTTATCGAAGACGGCAAGATCGCCGGTTTCGGCGAAATGCGCACCACCTCTATCCCCGAGGGCTGTGAGATCATCGACGCCCAGGGCGCTTATGTGGGTCCCGGTCTGGTGGATATCCATTGTCATGCCGGTAACGGCAAGCGCTTTGAGCAAGATCCCGGTATTGCCGCACAGGCACACCTCCCCTACGGCACCACTTCCATTCTGGCAACTTTGGCATACCGACAGCTCACACCTGAGTATGTGCAGAGCATTGCCCTTATCCGTAAGGTCATGGCACAGCCAGAGGGCATCAATATCGCCGGCATTTATATGGAAGGTCCTTACATAAACCCCGATTTCGGCTCTCTAAGCCACTTAAATCCCTGGAGAAAACCTGTTCTTCCCGAAGACTACGAACCGATCATCGCCGCCGGCGCTGACTTGATCCGAGTCTGGACAGTCGCCCCGGAACGGGAGGACATTGAACCGTTTGTGAAGGCAGCCAAGGCAGCAAACCCCGACGTTAAGTTTGCTGTAGGTCACGCTCAAGCCTCTCCTCAGCAGATCGAAAAACTGATACCCTACGGTCTGTGTATCGGTACCCATCATACCAATGCCACCGGTGACCTGCCTAAGTATCCGGAGTGCCGTGGCGTCTGCGTGGACGAATGTGTCAACTATAACGATAGTATTTACGCTGAGTTGATTTCCGACAGCATGGGCATCCATGTGGATCCCTATATGCAGCGGCTGATCCGCAGGATCAAGGGCGATGATAAGATCATTCTGATCACCGACCAAACCGCACACAAGGGCGAAAACCCTCCCGGTCTGGAGCACATCACTGATCTGAATTTCACGCCCATGAAAAATGGTGGCATCGATGTTTCCGGTTCTCGCCTGACTCTGAATGTGGCTTGCCGGAACTACATGAAGCACACCGGTGCTTCTATTGTTGACGCTTTCAAGGTTGCGTCTTATAATCCCGCAAAGGTGGTAGGACTTACCGACCGGGGCGAGATCTGTGTGGGCAAGCGTGCCGATCTGATCTTCACAGATATTAAGATGAATGTCAGTAAGGTCATTTTGGCCGGTAAGATCGTCAAGGACTAACAATTCGTAGGGACTGGCTACCGGACTGTCGAGGACGCCGGTCCCTACAACGTGCTTTAAAAGGCACTACAAAACAGACCGAATCGTAGGTACGATTCGGTCTGTTTGCTTTAATTGTTACGGAAACGGGCGAGAAAATCCTTCGTCTCCTGCTTTTGGGGATCGCCGAAGACCTCTTCGGGGCTTCCCTGCTCACAGATCACACCATCTGACATGTAGACCACCCGGTTACTCACATCCCGGGCAAATGCCATTTCATGGGTGACCACCAGCATGGTCATCCCCTCCTGGGCAAGGCTCTGCATAACATTGAGCACTTCGCCCACCATTTCCGGATCCAGAGCAGAAGTAGGCTCGTCAAACAGCAGCACCTCCGGATTCATGGCTAGGGCACGGGCGATCGCCACACGTTGCTTCTGACCACCGGAGATCTGCCGGGGTTTGGCATTGATATACGGTGCCATCCCCACCTTTTCCAGATAATAAAGGGCTGTCTTTTTCGCCTCTTCCTTGCTGCGCTTCAAGACCTTCATTTGACCAACCATGCAATTTTTCAGCACCGTCATATTGCTGAATAGGTTAAAGGACTGGAACACCATACCCACATGGGAGCGGTACTCGTGTGCCTTGACCTTCCGGTCTGCCACATTCTTGCCGTGGTAGAGGATCTGTCCGGAGGTGGGCGTTTCCAGCAAATTGATACAACGCAGAAGCGTGGATTTACCGGAACCGGAGGCACCGATAATAGAGATCACATCGCCCTTACTGACTGTAAAGTCGATATCTTTCAAAACCTCATTCTTGCCGAAGGACTTGCTCAGGTGCTTTACTTCCAAGATCATCTCACCCATGTCAGCGTTCTCCTCTCATGCTTCCGTTGCGGTTTTTCATTCCCAGGCGGATCCGCTTGCGCTTCTCCTCCTCCAGCACCGCTTTGGCATTATATTCTGCATTCTTTTCATCAAAGGGTGTTCCCCTGTCCGGATGGCTGTATGTACCGGCAGACATGGTCAGCGCGTCGGTCTGTACCAATTCATAGCTGTTTGCGCCGTCCATCAGCTTTTCTACCCAACGCAGGATCATGGATGCGATCAGAGTCATGGTCAAATAGGCGATCATTTCGATCACCGCAGAGGGGAAATACATATTGTTCACACCTACGATGTAACGGTGAGCGGCGAAAAGCTCTGTAAAGCTGATGATGAACATTACAGAGGTGTCCTTGACATTAATGATAAAGTTGTTGCCGATCTGGGGCATGATGTTGCGCAATGCCTGGGGCAGGATCACATTGGTCATGGTCTGCACATGGGTCATGCCGATAGCCTTTGCACCCTCTGTCTGGCCCGGATCAATAGAGATGATACCGCCACGGACAGATTCTGCCATATACGCACCGGTGTTGATGGAGACGATCAAAATCGCCGCCGTCCACACATCCTCAAAACGCAGGGTGTTGTTGGAAAAATAGGGCAAGCCGTAATAGATAAATACCGCCTGCAGCACCATAGGCGTTCCCCGGAACACTTCCACATAGATCCGAACCAGGATCCGGATGAGCCGCAAAATGCAGCGCTTAAAAATATTGTCATTGGGTGTATAGGGAATCGTATTTAAAATACCGCAGATCAGACCGATCACACAGCCGATGGCTGTAGCGATCAGCGCAAGCACCAGGGTATTTACGATGCCGTTAAGATACATGGTGCTGTACTTACTCCACAGCAGAGCCACATCTTCTACAAGCTTGATAAGCTTATCCATAGATGCTCCTTTCGCACATATTTCCTCCGGCTCTTATGAACCGGAGGAAATGCGTTCTTTTGTTATTAAACTTCAGGCTGGACCGCGATCGCCTGATCCATCAGGTCATTGAAATCGTCCTCGGTCATCTGGGACAGGACCGCGTCAATGGCATCCTTCAAAGTATCGTTGCCCTTCAGGACGGAAATGCCGATGTTCACATTCTCCGCACGCTCTTCCTCAGTAGCAAACTGGAAGTCGCCATCGGTGCCGGCAAAGTTCAGAATCACCAGCTGGTCGTTCTTGGCGACCGCACCCATAGCGGTGGGCATATCGGTGCAGATGAAATCAACTGTACCGGTCTCCAGCTGCATGATCATGTTGGGCGCGGTCTCGGCAGGTGCCAGCAGCTCAGCATTCTCGATCTGGGACAGGCAGGAATCGTACCAGATAGTACCGGACTGGGAAGTGCATTTGCCGCCTGCCAGATCCGCAATGGAAGTAGCGGAGGCATAGGGGCTGTCCTTGGTGGTGACACAGACGATAGTTGCGTAGTAGTAGGGGCCTGCCATGTCGACCTCCGCCATACGGTCAGCGGTCATGGACTGACCGGCAATGTTGGCATCCATAGTCTTGGACTGCACAGCAGGGGTCAGGGAATCCCATGCGGAGGAGACGATCTCCAGCTCCCAGCCGTTGGCCTCGCAGATCTTCTTAGCGATCATCACATCGTAGCCGTTGGCGTAAGCGCCGGGGACATTGGAAATGGGAACAGCGCCGTTGCTGTCGTCCATCTGGGTCCAGTTGTAGGGTGCGTAGGCACATTCCATGCCGACGGTCAGAACGCCGTCTTCCACACCGGTGAAGGGTGCGGCATCGCCGGCAGCAGGGGTAGAATCGGAAGCGTCATTCGAAGGAGCGCAGGCTGCCAGAGACAGCAGCATCAGGGTCGCCAGGATCATCGCAATAATTTTCTTCATTTTTGTTCTTTCCTTTCTGATATAGCCTCATAAAATATCTCCGGCAAGTCGAGAAAAGGAATTGTGCGCCTGCAGCCTGGGATGCTTTCGCAAGACAAAAAACAGAATCAAAGGAATACTTTCTGTATTTCAAGATTTTGTTTTGCAGTATTGCGGAAGCAGACCGGCTGGCCGGCGTGCAAGAACTTTTCGAGCCTTGCCAATAAAAATTGGATCGCTTCGTCAAGCGATCCAACAGCAATAGTAACACCAAAAAAGGAAATACTCCACTGCTTCGATAGCGCTTCACAAAGTTGTGACAGTCCGGCAGATATTCTCTGACGACCCAGCTTGGAAAATTCAGGCATTTTCCTTGCTTCGGCGGTCTCCCCTTTCCCTTACGACGGCTGCCTGGCCTTGTCGGAAGCTACTGATGAATCCCGCGCCTCTATCTGAGCGATTCAATTTTCCAATATACTAGCACGGCGATTGGATTCTGTCAACCCCTTTTTTGTCTTTATATGGCGCACATTTGACATTTACTGAAGAATTTGCTACTATTTCCCTAATGTCAGGAGGATGATCCATGAACCGTTCCAAGCTCTGTTTTCTTAGTGCCATGGGTATTTTTGGCACACTCGGTATTTTCGTTCGTTATATCCCATTACCCTCATCGGTGATTTCCCTTTTTCGTGCCGTTTTGGGCCTTGTTTTTCTTGCCGGGGTCATGCTTTTGGGAAGAAAAAAGCCGGACCGGCACGCCATCCGAAAGAATCTTCTTCTTTTGATCCTATCCGGGATCGCCATGGGCTTTAACTGGGTGGCGCTGTTTGAAAGCTATAAATACACCACCATTGCCACAGCCACTGTGTGCTATTATCTGGCACCGCTGCTTTTGCTGCTGGTTAGCCCACTGCTTGGAGAAACGCTCACGCTAAAGAAACTGGTATGCATTGGTGTAGCTCTAATAGGACTCGTTCTTGTATCCGATGTGCTGGACGGAGAAATGCCGCCACCCGGTGCGATCAAGGGCTTACTGCTGGGTGTTGGCGCGGCTGTTTTATACGCCACAGTCATGTTCCTAAACAAAAAGCTTTCTCCCATCCCCGCCTATGACAAAACGGTCACGCAGCTTGGCAGTGCCGCTGTGATCATGCTGCCTTATATACTGCTGAGCCAGGAAGCCCCCTTGCCGACGCTTACCGTTTTGCAGTGGGTGCTCATACTGGTAGTCGGCATCCTCCATACAGGCATCGCCTATGCACTGTACTTTAGTTCATTGAAGGAGTTGAACACCCAAACCATTGCCGTTTTCAGCTATCTGGATCCGGCCATTGCGGTGCTTCTGTCCGCACTGGTACTGGGTGAGCCTATGCGCTTGGGAAATATGATCGGCACTGTGCTGATCCTGGGCAGTGCACTTTACAGTGAGCTGCCGGAAAAGAGAAAATGAGACAAAAGAAGCGGACTATCCAAAGGATAGTCCGTCTTTTACTGTTCCATGGAAATGAAGGTGACGGCATCCAAAGCTTTGACTGCCTCGGGGCGATGGGTCACCAGGATCGCGCATTTGCCCAAAGCCTTCAGCCCTTGCAGCACCGCCTCCTCCGTCTGGGCATCCAGCGCAGGGGTGCATTCGTCCAGCAAAAATACCGGTCGCTCCATAAGTACCGCTCTGGCGATCGCCAGGCGCTGCAGCTGTCCCTTGGACAAGCCTGCGTTATTCTCTCGCACCTGAGCCTGCATCTGTTCCGTAAGCTCCCAGACAAAATCCGCCTGCGCTACAGACAGGGCCTGGCGCAACCGCGTCTCATCTGCCTCCGGTGCCACCAATTGAAGATTCTCCAAAACCGTGCCGGAGAACAGGGCATAATCCTGCGGCACATAGGCAAACAGCTGCCGGGTCGCTTCCGTACAGGGAAGTTCCCCCTGCTCTGTTTGCAGATAGATCCTGCCGCTCTGGGGCGTATAAAGGCCCAAGATCAGCTTGAAGATGGTCGTCTTTCCCTTGCCGGAAATACCTGTCAGACATGTCCAGCCCTCCAACGGGAACCGGAAATCAAAATCCTGCAATACAGGCAGCTCATCCCCGGGGTAGCTGAAGGTAACCTTTTCAAAAACCACTGCCGATACCTTCGGCTGGTTTTCTATTTTTGGGCCTGGTTCGCAGGGCTTGCGCAGATCACCTAATCTCTCAGCCGACACCTCAATGGTAGCAAACCGGGAAAACAGCCCCGACAGTCCCAGCACCGGTGACCGGAACAGCCCCAGCAGTTGCAGCATTGCCGTCAGAGAACCATAGCTCAAGGTCCCTGCAGCGATGTAGGAAGCGCCCCACAAAAGCAGGATCCCTGCGCCCACCTGGCTCACCGCATTGATAACGCCGTTGGTTCCGACAGACCATAGCCGCCGCTTGAACCGTGCTTTCAGGTTTTCACGCAGGCTGCTCTGAAACCGCTTTAGTACCGGCTCCTGGACGCCCAGGCTCTGGATCAACTCCAGCTGCTGCAGATCCTCCTGCATGACAGCCATAACTTGTTCATCGGTTTCCCTGACACGCCGGTGTCTTGCCTTTATGGCAGGACGCAGGCACGCCGTTGCCACACCCACGATCACCGCAGCAGCAAACAGCACCCCGGCAACCACCGGTGAGATCATCAGCACTGCGGCAAAGGCGGCAACCAACCGTGTTACCTGCCCCACAAAGGTAGGGATCACGCTCACGGCACCGTCGCAGACTGTGTGCACATCCTCCATTCCCCTGCTTAGCAGCTCACCGCTGTGGTGGTCCAGGATCTCCGGTCTGCGGCTGAAAGCCGCTACCCGGAGGATGTCTTTGCGCAATTTTGCTGTCATGGTATCAGCAGTGCTTCCGGACACCCAGGACAGCAGTGCGTGGAGTCCCACGATCGCCAGCATGTCCGCAACCAACGCTGCGCCCCAGAAGGCAAGTCTGCCGCTATCCGTCAGCGCTGCGTCGATCACAAACCGGGACAGTAGCGCCATCGCCACCTGCAGCAGTGAAAGCACTACCGTCAGAATGCAAAGGCATATGACACGCCCACGGTAGGGCCTAAGAAGCTCCGCCAGGCCGTTTTTTCCAAAAAGCCCTGTCCTTTTTTTCATCAGTTACCCAGCAGGTCGTCGAAATCGATCGCGCCCTGATTTCCGCCGGAAAGAATACCGGTAGGCTCTGTTTCATCCTCATCACCGGGCAGTTCGATCTCGATGTCGATCTCGGGATCTACTTCCACGCCAATGGAAGGCTCTTTACCGGAGCCGGTAGGATCCTTTTCATCGCCGCTGCCAGAGGTGTCGTCTGTATTGGCAGCATCCTGGTTGCCGTCGGTACCATCGGCAGCTGCACCGCTGTTCTCACTGCCGGTATCGCCTGTGCTGTCAAGGGCATCCCCGGTAGCGGAGTTGGTCTGTCCGCCAGTCTCATTGCCGCCGTTGCCGTTCTGTGCGCCAGCTATGACGCAAGCAACCACAATGCCGATCACAAGGATCACCGCAAGGACACCGATCAGAATGTAAAGCTTTTTCTTGTCGTTCATTTTCTTATCCTCCTGTTATTGGTCAACTTTTTTCTGCGCAGGCGGCCCAATCGCCGCCGAAGCTTGATATAATACCGTCGCAATACGAACAGGTTCACCCACACAGCCGTATAAAGGCGGTAGATGGGGGCATCGATGGTGTACACCTTCCCTTTTCGGGTAAAGCCGTCCACCACCGCGATCACCTGCTCCCGTGACACAGGCTCCTTTTCAGCCTGGTTGTCTCCACAGCAGGTGTAACCCTCCCGGTCAGCGGCAATGATACGGTGCAGGATATATCTGCCGTTTTCCCTGCGGTAGAGGATCACATCCCCCTTTTTCTGCTTGCCGTCTGCCGGGATCAGTGTAACAGAATCCTGCCTGTTGTGCAGCATGGGAAGCATACTGCTGCCGGTGACTGTAAGATTCGCCCTGCCGCCGGTATTCAGCTGCAGCAAAATGATCTCTGCCAGTGACTCCATCGGCACTGTTACCGTTTGCATGGCTTTTCCACCTCCGTGTGTCACTGCTTTGTCATAACACTGTGAGAAAGGATCGCTGCCGCGTCATCATTGCGGCAGGTCAGCTCCCACACAGGGATCTGTCGCAGCAGCTTATCCACCAGCTCCAGCTGCTTTTCCATTTGCTCCTGCCGCAGCTGCCAAAGGGACTGACACATGATCAGCGGAACTGCCTGGGCCGCAGGCATGGGACGGATATCGTTTTCCTCTCCGCGTTTCAGCAGCGCAATACCGCCCAGCGGCACTCCCACCGGTGAGGACAGATCATGCTTGCCCGACCAGGGTGTGCCGTATGCCATCCAGACACCGTCCACCAGACGAAGAGCAGGCTTATCGTCATTCAAATAGGTCGCGCCGAACAGGCGGCACCATTTTTCCGTATGGGTGGACTTTCCCGTTCCGCTGTTAGCGGAAAACAAATACGCTTTCCCATCCAGTATCACAGCAGAGGAATGCAGATAGGAGCCATCAAATTTTAAGAGCGCCCGGGAAAACACCGCACCGGTGCCCATATACTGTGCTGTGTCCAGATCCCCCAGACCAGGGTTTAACGCAAGAACCCTGCGGCAATCACAGGTCAAGGTGATATCCGCAGGGCCGTCAGCCTGCACCAGATAGGGTGCAGCCTGTGCTTCCGTTCGCCCGGAGACATCCATATCCACAGTCAGTCCGGCAATCAGATAACGCTTCATACTCTACAAATGATCGCGGAGCGGTTTGCTACGCGATCATTTTTCCTTCCTTTATCAGGTTCTTTAAACAATTGCCCCTGTGGGCTTGAGCTTTCCGATAAAAGCCGCCACATCTGAGCGAGCCTGCTGCTCCGTTACTTCATAGCGTTCCAGCAGCGCCGCTACCATAGTATCCTCTGTCTGCTCCGTTTCCAGAAGCTCCCAGATATACGCACCGGTGGCATTGACAGTGATCATCCCGGGAAAGGCGGACACCGCCGCGCCCACAGGTACGATCACCAGTGTCCCTGCCACATCCCTTAGCAGAAAATTATCGCTTCGCTTCATTG
>JAZOSG010000219.1:0-3151 GCA_045657005.1 Faecousia sp. | reverse complement strand
CAGGTAGCTAAGGTCGTCTGCCTGGAAGAAGTGAATCTGCCCGACGCAGAAGTCACAAAGGATTTCCAGAGCGTGCTGAACGATGATTCCATCGACACCGTAGTCGAAGCCATGGGCGGTCTGCACCCGGCTTATGAGTTTGTAAAGGCTGCCATCGAGGCAGGTAAGAACATCGTCACCTCCAATAAGGCGCTGGTCGCCACCTTCTATGACGAGCTGATCCCTCTGGCAAAGGAAAAGGGCGTTTTCTTCCGCTGCACTGCTGCTGTCGGCGGCGGTATTGGCTGGCTAAGCGAGCTGGAGCGGGCAAGACGGATCCAGACCATCGAGCAGGTAGGCGGCATTATGAACGGCACCTGTAACTATATCCTTGACTCCATGACCCGTCTGGGTCTTGGCTACGACGAGGCACTGTCCCAGGCACAGGCACTGGGCTATGCCGAGGCAAATCCCACCACCGATGTAGATGGCATCGACACCTGGCACAAGCTGATCCTATCCAGTAATATCGCCTTCGGCATCAGCCTGGACAGCGAAAGCGTTCCTGCTGCCGGCATCCGGCACATCACTGCCCAGGATGTTGCCAGCTTTAAGGAGCACGGTTATGTGTGCAAGCTGGTATCCACCGGCATTATGGAAGAGGGTAAGCTCTCCGCTTTTGTGCAGCCCACTCTGTTTAATCAGGGCGAGCCTGAGGCCGCAGTGCCTGCCAATTACAATCTGATCACCCTGATCGGCAGTGCCTCCGGTCGTATGAGCTTCTACGGTCAGGGAGCAGGCCGCTACCCCACTGCGTATAATGTGGTGCAGGACTGCGCCGATGTGCTCTGCGGAAAAGGCTTCTACAGTCCCTATGGCGGCAAGGTCGCCGCTGACAACACCCTGATGCGCCGGTTCTATGTCCGGGGCGACCAGGATGCCTGGCTGGAAGCGAACACGCAGGAGACCTGGAACGGTGCTGTCGTTACCAAGGCTGTGGCTGTTGCAGACATGCACAATTGGCTAAAAAATCATCCCGGCAGCTTCATCGCTGCCCTGCCCACTGAATAACCGCCTTTAAAGGAAGGGAAAAACAATGCTGAAAGTTACAAAATTTGGCGGCTCGTCCATGGCTGACGCCGGACAGTACCGCAAAGTAAGAGATATTATCGTCGCCGATCCCCAGCGCCGGGTGGTCATCGTCTCTGCCGCCGGCAAACGGTTCTCCGGCGACCACAAGCTGACGGATCTTCTGTATCTGTGCCACGCCCACACTAAGTACGGCGTTGCCTGCGATCCGATCTTTGATATGATCACCTCCCGGTACATCGAGATCCGGGATGAGTTGGGTCTTTCCCTGGACCTGGAAAGCGAATTTGCCGAACTCAAAAAGCGGCTGGACGCCAAGCAGGTCTCCGAAGATGAGCTGGTCAGCCGGGGCGAGTACTTCTCCGCCAAGCTGATGGCAGCATATCTGGATTTCCAGTTCGTAGACTCTGCTGACTGGGTAAAATTTAATCTGGACGGCACAGTGGACACCGCTGTTTCCTACGCGGCACTGCAAGAAAAGGCAGATCTGCGCAAAGGTGTGGTCATCCCCGGCTTCTACGGCACTATGCCCAATGGCAGCGTGCGTACTTTCTCCCGGGGCGGCAGTGACATCACCGGCGCTCTGGCCTCCGCCGCGCTGGATGCGGATGTGTACGAAAACTGGACCGATGTATCCGGTATCCTGATGGCTGACCCCCGGATCGTGGAAAATCCCCAGCCTATTCCCGAGGTTACTTATGACGAGCTCCGGGAGCTGAGCTATTCCGGCGCGCAGGTGCTCCACGAGGGCACGATCTTCCCTGTCCGGGAGAAGAATATCCCTGTCAACATCCGCAATACCCACGCCCCCAATGACCCCGGTACCATGATCCGGGAGCGCTTTGACACCGACGCGGATCCCGACCGGTTCATCACCGGCATCACCGGCAAAAAGGACTTTACCATTATCTCCATGTCCAAGCGTGGCATGGGCAACCAGGTAGGCACTCTGCGCAAGGTACTGTCCGTTCTGGAGCGGCACAACATTTCCGTGGATTATGTTCCCAACGGCATCGACAATGTGTCCGTAGTCATGCCCACAGAAGCCATTACCCCCTGCCTGTTTGCCGTTATGGCAGAGATCCAGGAGGCTGCCAAGCCCGATTCCCTGCAGGTCCACGACGAGATTGCCGTGGTCGCCGCTGTTGGCCGCCGGATGGCGTTCCGTCCCGGTATTTCCGGCAAGGTCTTTGCCGCACTGGGCGAGGCTGGCATCAATATCCGCATGATCAACCAGGGCCCCGACGAGCTGAACATCATCTTCGGCGTGGATAACAAGGATTTCGCCGATGCGATCCGGGTGCTGTATAATAGTTTTGTGAAATGACCCACAGGAGGTTAGGAAAATGAAAAAGCTGTACACTGTTGCTGTTCTGGGTGCTACCGGTGCCGTGGGACAGGAAATGATCAAGATCCTGCAGGAGCGTGACTTCCCTGTAGGCAAGCTGGTCCCCCTGGCCAGCGCCCGGAGCGCAGGCAAGACCTTGAAGTTTAAGGGTGAGGATGTGACCATTGAGCTGGCTTGCGATGAAGCCTTCAAGGGCGTGGACATCGTTCTAGGTGCTGCGGAAAACGACATCGCCAAGCAGTTTGCCCCTGCCATTGACGCTGCCGGTGCTGTATTCGTGGGTAACTCATCTGCATTCCGTATGGATCCCAAGGTTCCTCTGGTCGTTCCTGAGGTCAACCCCGAGGATGTAGCATGGCACAACGGCATTATCGCCAACCCCAACTGCTCCACCATCATCACCATCACCGCGGTAAACGCCCTGAATAAGCTCTCCCCCATCCGCACCATGACCGCCTCTACTTACCAGGCTGTGTCCGGTGCCGGTGCCGGTGGTCCCATTGAGCTGATGAATGAGGTGGATGCCCTTTCCAAGGGCGAAAGCTACGAGCCTAAGATCTTTCCCTACCAGATCGCTTATAACCTGATCCCCCAGATCGGCGGTGAGTCCTTTGAGGGCTACACCAGCGAGGAAATGAAGATGCAGAATGAAGGTCGGAAGATCATGCATCTGCCGGAACTGAAGGTCACCTGCACTTGCATCCGTGTTCCTGTTGTCCGCAGCCACTCTATCTC
>JAZOSG010000218.1:0-4144 GCA_045657005.1 Faecousia sp. | reverse complement strand
TGCGAACCAGTGCTCACACTGGTGTGGCAATCTCAAAAAAACAAGCTATTACAATAGATTCCCACGCCAGTCTGCGGACTGGCTCGGAATGACAATTGGTTGGTTGCGTGTCGACAGACAGCTCGATAAACTGGAATTTATCAACAACCTTTGATGGACTTGAAATTATGCCTGAGGTTTGATAAAATAAGCCCGATAGATCATACAGGAGGTCACAAGCGTGAAGTATCTGTTGGTATTTTTAATTTCCATGGTCCCGTTGATCGAACTGCGGGCTGCTGTGCCGGTGGCGTTGGGGATGGGGCTGGATGTATTTTGGTCTTATGTAGTGTGCGTGCTGGGCAATATGGTCCCGGTGCCGATCATCTACTTTTTTGCCAGAAAATTCCTGATCTGGGGCGCAAAGCAGAAGTATATCGGCAAATTCTGCGGCTTTTTCCTGACAAAAGGGGAGAAGGCAGGGCAGAAGCTGGTGGCAAAGACCGGACGCTACGGCCTTTTTATGGCGCTTTTGCTGTTCGTGGGGATCCCACTGCCCGGCACCGGTGCCTGGACAGGCACGCTGGCGGCAAGCTTTCTGGATATGGGCTTTAAATCCACAGTCTTGTCTGTGAGCCTTGGCGTGATCCTTGCCGGGATCATTATGGGGCTTGGCAGCGCCGGCGTGTTCAGCCTGATCGGATTATAATAAGGAGGAATTTATCATGTGTGATTGTCTGTTTTGTAAGATCATAGCAGGCCAGATCCCCTCCACCAAGGTTTACGAGGATGCGCAAATTTTAGCGTTTCGGGATATCGCCCCTATGGCACCGACTCACATTCTGGTCATTCCCAAGACCCATATCGGCTCTGTAGCACAGATCACCGCTGAAAACAGTGCGGTGGTTGCCCATATTTTTGAGGTCATCCCTCAAATTGCCAAGGCTGAGGGCTTGGATAATGGTTACCGCGTGGTGTCCAACTGCGGCGCGGATGCCGGTCAGACGGTGCAGCATCTGCATTTTCACATCCTGGGCGGCAGGGAATTGACACTGCAAATGGCTTGACAAATCGGCACATAGTGCTATAATGATCCCAGATCGCAAAACAAATCTATCTTCGGGGGGCCGGATGCATCCGGCTGAGATTAGGCTCTGTAGCCTTGACCCGTGAACCTGATACGGTCAGTACCGTCGTAGGAAAAGATGCCATATGAGATACATTTATCGCATTGCAGCACCTTAGACGGGTTTGTTGCAATGCGGTTAAATTTTTCATATGGAGGTTTGTGATATGACAAACAAAACCAGGCGCTTAACAGAAAGCGCAATGCTGCTGGCGGTAGCCATCGTGCTGGAGCTGGTCAGCAAAATGTTCATCCCCGAGATGCCCTTCGGAGGGCAGATCACCCTGGTCAGTATGCTGCCTGTGGTGCTGATCTCCTACCGTCATGGTGTAAAATGGGGTTTGGTTTCCGGTGTGGCTTATGCACTGCTGGAAATGGCTATCGGCGCTAAGACGGTGGCAGCTGCCTTCCAACCCGGTTACTTCGGTGACGGAACCATGATCGTAAACGCATTGATCATGTGCGTACTGGATTATCTGGTGGCATTTACTGTACTGGGTCTGGGCGGTGTGTACCGTAACCGGATCGAAAAGCCCGGTGTGGGACTGATGTGCGGCTCCATTGTTGCGTTGGGGGCAAGATATCTGGCGCATATTGCATCCGGTTATATCCTGTTTTCCGGCTGGGCAGAGTGGTTCTTCACCCAGGAGGGCTTTCCTGCATGGGGTGCGCAATTGGTGCAAAGCCTCAGCCCCGAAGAGCTGGGACTGACATACTCTGTGGTCTATAACGGTATGTATATGCTGCCGGAGATCGTCATTACGGCAGTGGTCGCTTTGCTGTTGGGACGCATCCCCAAGATCGTCACAAAGGTCAGCTAAAACCTATCGCCCTGCCATCCGGCAGGGCGATTTCATATAACGGATGTCACTAAATCGGAATTTATTCTCCATACGGTATTTTCATTTTACACAATATTCATTTTTTCTCTATTTTACTTGGTATAATATAAGCAAGAGGTGTTATTATGAAGACGATCGTATGCTTGCTGATGGGGTATCTGCTGGGTTCTGCCAATCCGGCTGCGCTGATCTCCAGAGTCAAAAAGGAGGACCTCCGGAAAAAGGGAACAGGTAATTTGGGCGCAAGCAATACCATGCTGATATTTGGAAAGAAGCTGGGGGCATTGGTAATGATCTTTGACATTGCCAAAGCCTGGTGCGCTTCCAAATTGGCACAGCTGCTGTTTCCACAGCTGCAGCTGGCAGGGCTTCTGGCAGGTTTGGGTGCGGTACTGGGACATGTGTTTCCCTTTTACATGAAGTTCCGCGGTGGCAAGGGCTTGGCAGCCTTTGGCGGCATGGTGCTAGCGTATGATCCCCGGATGTTTTGTGTGCTGCTGCTCTTCGGACTGATCTTGATGATCACTGTAAACTACAGCGCAGTGATGCCAATCTCCGCAGGGATCCTGTTTCCGGCGCTGACACTGCTGAAGACCCATGATCTGGGAGCATTTCTGATCGCAGTGCTTGCCGGTGTGCTGATCATTGTGAAACATGCCGGCAATCTGATCAAAGGACGCAACGGCGAGGATATCGACATCCGTCTTTTTATCAAGGAACAAATTCTCCATCGCTCTCATTGACACTCTGACCCGGCTGCGGTATGCAGCCGGTTTTTTCTGTTTGGAAGTTTCTGGGTTTTTGGGCACTTTCTTGAGGATATACTTGATTTTCTGGCTGTATGGGGGTATAATTTACTATGAATTTTTATGGTCTTAAGCCTGTAATGCGTCAGCGCACGGGCTGTTAGGAGTCGGTATGGGTCAAAACAGGAAAAATGGCTTGTGGATCTTGCTGATCGCTCTGTTGACGGTGGCGATCTGTGCAGGCGCGCCCTTTTTGGTGGACATGCTGCAGGTAGACTACTATCCCGAGTTGCAGCTGGAAGCCGGGGAAGCTTTGCCTTCGGCAGCGGATTTTTTGCCGGAGAACGAGAAAGCGGAAAGGAAGAAGATATCCTTCCTTACAGATATCAATACGATAAACACCAATGTGCCGGGCAGCTATCCCGTTCAGCTGCAGCTGGAGGATAAGCGTTTCCAGTCTATGCTGGTGATCCGGGATACGGCAGCACCTGCTGTCCAAGCGCAGGATGTGACTGCGTTTGCCCCGGAGGATGTGACAGCTGAGGCGTTTGTTGCCCAAGTGGAGGATGCGACTGCGGTGACCTTTACCTTTGAAACCGCGCCGGATTTAACGGTAAACGGCGAGCAGCAGGTCATCGTCCTGGTGACGGATGCCAGCGGAAATACAACCCGGCTGCAGGCAAAGCTGCTGCTGACGGTGGATCAGCAGGCACCACAGCTTCAGGGCGTTCGGGATCTGGAAACTTATGTAGGGGACACGGTGGCGTACCGAAACGGCGTGACCGTCACAGACGATCAGGATGAAAGCCCTGCGTTGGAGATTGACAGCAGCGGCGTGGATCTGTCAGCCCCTGGCGAGTATACCGTCACTTACACCGCAAAAGATCACGCAGGTAATACCACCAGCGCCACTGCCAAGGTCACCGTCCGGGAAAAGCGGGCAGACCATGTGGAGCCGGAGGTGATCTACGAAAGAGTAGATGCTCTGCTGGACAAGCTGATCACCGAGGATATGACCGACCGGGAGAAGGTAGAGGTGGTCTACTGCTGGACCCGGCTGCACTTCCAGTACGGAAAAAGCTCCGATAAGGAGGATTATTTGCAGATCGCCTATGAATTCCTCCAGACACTCAAGGGCGACTGCGCCAGCTACTTCTCCTTGCAGAAGCTGATGCTGGAACGCCTGGGAATTCCTACCATTGATGTGAAAAAGGTCAAAAATTACGAGGGTGACTCCAATCATTACTGGCTTCTGGTCAGCATCGACAAAGGACAGACCTACTACCATTTTGATAATGTCTGGTCAAAGGCCCTGTGCCTTGTTACAGACAAGACGCTCAACACCTTCTCCAAGGCGTGCAAGAACTGTTTTAACCGGGATGAATCTCTGTATCCTCCCACGCCTGCGGAGGAGCTGCCTTACAGCCCGCTGCCCTGGAACGATCCTGTTA
>JAZOSG010000217.1:0-10214 GCA_045657005.1 Faecousia sp. | reverse complement strand
CATTGCGAACCAGTCCGCAGACTGGTGTGGCAATCTCAAAACCTAAGTTATCCTAATAGATTCCCACGCCAGTGTGAGCACTGGCTCGGAATGACAATTGGTTGGTTGCGTGTCGGCAGACAGCTCGACAAACTGGAATTTATACATTATATAACTCCCGGGCGTGCCGTGAGGGCACGCCCGGGATGGTTTTAGCAATAAAAATCCTTGATCTTCTTTGCGCGGCTGGGGTGGCGCAGCTTACGGATCGCCTTGTTTTCGATCTGGCGGATCCGCTCACGGGTCACGCCAAAGATCTGACCCACTTCCTCCAGGGTGTGGGTACGACCATCGTACATACCGAAACGCATCCGCAGCACATCCGCCTCCCGTTCGGTCAGGGTGTCCAGGATCTCCTTCAGCGCCTCAGCAAGCAGGGCATTGGAGGTGGCGTCCGCCGGACCGGGGGTGCGCTCGTCCTCCACGATGGATCCGGTGGAGGTATCCTCTTCATCGCCCACAGGGGTGTCCAGAGAAAGGGTATCGGCAGCGGTACGGTTTGCCTCGATGATCTTCTCCACCGGCAGGTTCAGCTCCGCGGCGATCTCCTCTACAGTAGGCTCTCTGCCCAGCTCCTGCACCAACTTACGGTTGCACCGGGTCGCCTTATTGATGACCTCTACCATATGCACCGGAACACGAATGGTTCGTGCCTGATCGGCGATGGCTCTTGTGATGGCCTGCCGGATCCACCAGGTGGCATATGTAGAGAATTTGTTTCCCTTTGTCCAGTCAAATTTGTCCACGGCGCGGATCAGACCTGTATTGCCCTCCTGGATCAGATCCAGAATATGCAAACCTCTACCGGAGTATTTCTTCGCGATGGAGACCACCAGTCGCAAATTTGCTTCGGTCAGCTTGTTTTTGGCGTTCTGGTCGCCCTCGGAGACACGCTTGGCAAGCTCCACTTCCTCCTCGGCAGACAGCAGCTTGATCTGACCGATCTCCTTCAGGTACATACGCACCGGGTCGTCCAGATTATATTCCGCCGCCAGATCCACCGGGTCTACCAGCTCTTCGTCCTCCACACTGGCAAGATCGATATCATCGTCCAGATTGTCGGGCAGGTCAGCGTCTAGATCATCGCCCAGATCCAGATCCAGCTCGTTGCTCACCACCTGGATATTCATTGCCTCAAAGCGGTCATAGATCTCCTCGATCTTTTCAGGCGTCAGATCCAGCTTTTCCAAGTGGGCGTTCAGGTCTGCTGCGCGGATCATGCCGTCCTTGCGTCCCTGGGCGATCAGCGTCTGCAGCACGGACTGCAGATCCTCAGGATTCTTAGCGGTCTTTTTCGTTGTGCTCATAATTATCTTCCCTCTTTTTTGTTCTTTGCCGTTAGACTATAGCCCGATTCCGGCAATATGACAAGGGTTTTTACGGAAAATTTTTTAAAAAATGCAGCTTTGGGCGTTTTTTGTCGCCACGATGGACAGTATTCCCCAAAAAACTGAAAAACATACAGTTGCCTTTTCTCCGCAAATTCGCTATAATTTAGAAAATATCCGTTTATCCTTATATAGAGGTGCAAACAATGACTGACCTTTCCAAAATCCGTAATTTTTCCATAATCGCCCATATCGACCACGGCAAGTCCACCCTGGCTGACCGGCTGCTGGAGGAATGCAACGCTATCGACAACCGGCAGATGCAGCAGCAGATCCTGGATTCCATGGAGCTGGAGCAGGAACGGGGCATCACCATCAAGGCCACCGCCGTTCAGCTGACCTACAAGGCAGACGACGGGGAAACCTATGCCCTGAATCTGATCGACACCCCGGGTCATGTGGACTTTAACTATGAGGTCAGCCGTAGCCTTGCTGCCTGTGAGGGCGCTGTGCTGGTGGTGGATGCGTCTCAGGGCGTGGAAGCCCAGACCCTTGCTAACACTTACCTTGCCATCGACGCAGGGCTGGAAGTGCTGCCTGTGATCAACAAGATCGACCTGCCCTCTGCCCGTCCCAAAGAGGTCAAGGCAGAGGTGGAGGATATTATCGGCATCCCTGCGGAGGACTCCCCAGAGATCTCCCCCAAAAACGGCATCAACATCCACTCGGTTCTGGAGATGATCGTCCGGGATGTCCCGGCACCTGCCGGCGACCGGGAAGCCCCTCTGCAGGCACTGATCTTCGACAGCCAGTATGACTCCTACCGGGGCGTTATCGTCTATGTGCGGATCAAGGAAGGCACCATCCGGGCAGGTCAGGATATTAAAATGATGCCCACCGGCGCAACCTACAAGGTGGTGGAGGTAGGCACCATGAACCCCCTGGGTCTGACCCCCAAGGACTGCTTGGGTGCAGGCGACGTCGGCTACATCACCGCCTCCATTAAAACTGTGGCGGACACCCAGGTGGGTGATACCATTACAACGGTTGAAAATCCTGCTTCGGCGGCACTTCCCGGCTACCGGCCTGTGCAGCCCATGGTCTATTCCGGTATTTACCCGGCTGACGGCGCTAAATACCAGGACCTGCGTGAGGCGTTGGAAAAGCTTCAGCTGAACGATGCTTCCATGTCCTACGAGCTGGAAAGCTCCATCGCCCTGGGCTTTGGCTTCCGGTGCGGATTTCTGGGTCTGCTACACATGGAGATCATCCAGGAGCGTCTGGAACGGGAATACAACCTGGATCTCATTACCACCGCCCCCAACGTTGTCTACCGGATCACTAAGACCAGCGGCGAGGTGCTGATGGTGGATAATCCTCTGGATTATCCCGATCCTATGGAGATCGAGCTTGCGGAGGAGCCTTTTGTAAAGGTCAGTCTGATCGCGCCCCAGGAATATGTGGGCAATATTATGGATCTTGCCACCTCCCGCCGGGGCGAATTTAAGGACATGGTCTACCTGGATGCCAACCGGGTGGAGCTGCACTACGAAATGCCCCTAAATGAGATCATTTACGACTTCTTTGACGCGCTGAAGTCCCGTACCCGGGGCTACGGCAGCCTTGACTATGAGCTGATCGGCTACCGTCCCAGCCGTCTCGTGAAGCTGGACATCCTGCTAAACGGCGATGTGGTGGACGCGCTGAGCTTTATCCTCTTTGCGGATAACGCCTATCCCAGAGCCAGAAAGATCTGCGAGAAGCTGAAGGACAACATCCCCAGAGCCCAGTTTGAGATCCCGGTGCAGGCTGCCATCGGCGGCAAGATCATCGCCCGGGAGACCATCAAGGCACTGCGCAAGGATGTGCTTGCCAAGTGCTATGGCGGCGATATCACCCGTAAGAAAAAGCTGCTGGAAAAGCAGAAGGAAGGCAAAAAGCGTATGCGTACCTTCGGTACCGTTTCCGTCCCCTCAGAGGCCTTCATGGCAGTGCTGAAATTGGACGAGGACTAAATTTTGATTTGGAGGCAACTATGCCCTTTCTTTCACGCAACAACAAAACCCCGCTGGGGATCTATATCCATGTGCCATTCTGCCGCAGTAAGTGTCAGTACTGCGACTTCTACTCCGTGACCGCCAAGGAAGATAAGCTTCTGGGCGGTTATCTGGACGCAGTTTGCACCCACATCCGGGAGGCAGGGGCATTGGCGCCGGGGTATCTTGTGGACACCGTCTATTTTGGCGGCGGCACGCCCAGCTTTTTCGGTGCTGATGGAATGGCTGTGATCCTGAACACCATCCGTAAAAGCTTTGATGTTGCCCACAGTGCGGAGATCACCTTCGAGGCAAACCCCGATTCCGTATCCGACCGGCTGCTGCGCAAGCTGCGCAGCGAGGGCTTCAACCGGGTCAGTCTGGGCATCCAGTGTGACGACGACGAGATCCTGAAAAAGATCGGAAGACCTCATTCCTATGACCAGGCAGTCCACGCTGTCCAGCGTATCCGCAAGGCAGGCTTTCGTAATCTTTCTGTGGATCTGATGTACGGCCTGCCGGGACAGTCACTGGAAGACTGGGAAAATACCTTGAAAAATGTTTTGACCCTCAACCCGGAGCACATCAGCTGCTACGGACTGAAGGTAGAAGAGGGTACGCCCCTGTACGAGTACCAGGAGTACTGCGCCCTTGCCGACGATGACACCCAGGCGGATATGTATCTTTCTGCCATTGGGATCCTGCGTTCCTTCGGTTACCGCCAGTATGAGATCTCTAACTTCTGCAAAAAGGGCCATGTCTCCCGGCACAATCTCAAATACTGGACAGGGGGCGAATACCTGGGCTTTGGTCCGGATGCCAGCTCCGACTTTGCAGGCCGCCGGTTCACCATCATCCGGGATCTGCGGGGCTACATTGAGGGTATCCGCAGCGGCGGACAGGTGCTCCGGGAGGTGCAAGAGATCGCATCCCGGGAACGGGCAGGCGAGTATCTGATGATGCGCCTGCGCACCACCTCCGGTCTGGATCCCAAGGAATATGAGACGAAATTCCTGCTGCCCTTTGCGCCCCTTGAAAACGCAATGCTGCGCTTTAAGGAGCAACGGCTGGCACTGAAAACCTTTGACGGACGGTGGCATTTGACCCCGGAAGGCTTTCTGGTGTCTAACTCCATCATTTCGGATCTGCTGCTGATCCAAGAAAAATGCAAACCTATTGCAAAGAAACGATAAAAAATGACCGACCCGGAGGTCGGTCATTTTTTGTTGTACTACTGGGAGACGGTCTCGTCGGTGAAGGTTGCCATAGCCTCTTCCTGGCTCATGCCCTCAGCGATCGCCTGTTTCCGGGCAGCGTTCACCGCCTGTATGGTCTTGACCCGCTTGCCGTCCAGCTCGTAGCCTTTCATCGACCACAGGGTCAACAGCCACGCGGCCATGGGCACGATGCAGAACAGGACAATAACCACCCAATTCATGCCGTCTACATAGGGCGTAGCCTTGGTGGGCAGGTCATGCACGCCGATAAACAGCAGCGCAATGGAGACTACTGTTGCGGACAGACTGGACACCAGCTTATCTACCAGGCTGAACAGGGTTCCCATAATGCCGGGGATGAACTTACCGGAGCGGTAAGTCTCATAGTCGGCACAGTCGGCAACCATGGGAATGGGCATATCGGCAGTGGAATAGTAAGCACCGTAGCCAATGCCGAAGAAGACGACAAACAGGATCGTGTAGAGATTAATATTGATATTAAAGCCTTCACCAAACAGCTTACCCTCGTAAACGCTCAGGTTCCAGGCAGGATCACCCTGCTTCCACAGCAGCAGCACAGCCAGAACACCGATGTAGCAGATCAGCGCCACTGCCACATAGGTCATCAGGGATCTCTTCTGACCGTGCTTCTGAGAGGTGCGCACCGTCAGCAGGAAGAAAGGAACAGAGAATACATAGCCCACGATCATCATAGGCAGGTACAGATTGTCGTAGTTGCCCATCATGCAGGAGTAGAGCATAATGAGTACGGTCATATTGGTGGCAATGCTAAGCGCCAGCTTACAGCCGCCGCCAGCGACCATCAGCCGCTGCAGGGGCTTGTTGTTTTTGATGATGCCGATATACTCGGAGATCTTCACCTGCTCCTGCTTGCCTCCCAGCCCAAAGTACTTGGTTTGATCTTTTTCCCAAATACCAATTACTGCCAAAATAGTCAGCAGGATGGACACCACGATGCCAATGGGGGTCATGATGGCAAACCAGGTGGCGTTGTAGTCACCGGCGAAGCCGTCACCGGCGATGATGGGTCCAACGAACTGCATGGCACCCATGCCGGCTAACGATCCGATGGTGTTGAAGATGGTGAAAAGGGGCCGCTGCTTGGGGTCGTTGGTCAGCACAGACTGGGCGCTTCTGGTAACAGAGGTCTGGAAGGTGTAGCCAATAACCCACACGGCATACAGGGCAATGAACAGGGTATAGCGCAGCCACATCATGCTCTCGGGCACCATTGGGGTCAGGATGTACAGGGCGATCACGGAGACTGCCATGACGATATTGCCTAAAACCATAAAGGGACGGAACTTGCCGAATTTTCCGTCGGTCTTATCCATGATCGCGCCGATGATCGGGTCGGTGATAGCATCAAAAACACGCATACCGGTGACCATGAAGGAAGCAAAGACCATGGCAAGTCCCAGCACCTTATTGCCGAAGGTGGCAATATAGGACAGGATCAGCACAAAGTAAACGTTAGTAGCGCCGTTGTTCATGGGAAACAGCGCCAGCTGATAAAATTTGGCACGGTTCATGCCGTTATTTTCGCTCATTTTTCGTTCTCCTTTAAAGTATTAGGTCCAGTTGCCGCCACCGGCGATCTTTTTATTCAGCTTGTAGGAGCTGATGGGATTGGGAGTGAAGCACAGGGTCGCTTCATCCCGAATATCGCCGCAAACCGCCTCTACCTTGGTGTTTTTGCCCAGGGTAACTTTAAAGGTCAGCACATTTTTGCCGGACTTGGTGCCCACTTTCCTGCCGTTAACATACAGCGTTACAGCTTCGCAGTTGGTGTAGACCTTTACAGTGGTGACCTTTTCCGGGCGGTACATATACCGCTTGCCGGCAATGTGCACCATGGGTTCCTTGTTCCAATATGCCTTGTACAGATAGAAGCTATCCTTTTTGACCTTCCGGTCAAAGGTCACCAGACCCTTGTGGTTCATGCCCGGCTCACCGCCCTGATTTCTGGCATCGGCAGCAAAATCAAACATATTCCACACATGATTTGCCCACATAAAGGGACGCTTTTTAAAGCATTCCAGCATGTATTCGTGATAGATCGCCTGATATTCTTCGGTATGGTCACCCCGGTGAGGATGAGAGGAATGAAGATTCGGCATACCCTCGCAGCCAAACTCAGAAAAGCCCAAACAGCGGTTCGGGTACTTCCAATGGAAGAAATCGATCCACAGATCGTTCAGGAACAGTCCCGGTACATACCAGCCCAGATACAGATTCCAGCTGACCAGATCGGAAATATGCGCTACCTTATTAAAGGGACCGCACACCGCATAGCAGGCAAGGGTCGTGGGACGGGTGGGATCCATCTGGTGCACCAGATCATTCAGAAGGCGGTGGTTGTCCAGCATATCCTTCTTATCCTTGGTGGAAATGGTGATCTCATTGGACAGTCCCCAGGTAACGATGGACGGGTGATTGTAGTTCTGGATGATCAGCTCTTTCATCTGGGAGATTGTGTTTTCTCTGCCCTTTGGCATATGCTCGGAGATGTAGGGGATCTCTGCCCAGACCACCATGCCGTACTTATCGCACAGGTCGTAAAAATACTGGTCATGCTGATAGTGGGCAAGGCGGATGGTATTTGCTCCGATTTCCCGGATCAGCGCCATATCCTCATCATGGTGCTCTTTTGTCAAAGCGTTGCCCAGGCCCTTTCTGTCCTGATGCCGTGAGACACCCTGCAAGGGATAGGCTCTTCCGTTGAGGAAGAAGCCCTTCTGGGGATCAAAGCGGTAGGAACGGACACCAAAGTTGGTTTCCACCCGATCCACAGCCTGTCCGTTTACCCACAGGATCGCCTGGCCGCGGTACAGATAGGGGTCGTCCAAGCCGTCCCACAGGTGGACATTTTCAATTTTCATTTCCACATCGGTGCCTTCTGCCTTCGCCACCTGGATGCCGTTGGCATCGATCAGCTGCACCGTAACCTTGGCATCCGGGGCGTTGTGCCATGTTTGGACTCTGACCTTACCGTCAGTGCCGGATACCTCCGGGGTCACGGCGATGCCGGGGCCACCAAAATGATCCATATCAAAGTGGTGCTTATTCAAAATGATCAGCTTCACATCCCGGTAAATGCCACCGTAGAAGGTAAAGTCCGCTTTCTGGGGATACACCCGGTCATTGACAGAGTTATCTGCCTCTACCAAAAGGGTATTTTCCGCCTGCAAAAGGGCGGTGATCTCTGCCCGGAAGGTGGAGTACCCGCCGTCGTGGGTCATGACCTGACTACCGTTGAGCACCACTTTTGCGGAGGCGTTTACGCCCCGGAATTCCAGGTATACACACTGGGACTGAGGGTCAAACTCCGGTGCGGCAAAGCGTTTTTCATAGGTGCAGGTGCCGCGCCAGTAATCATTGCCGCCGTCCTGCCCATCGATGGCGTTCCAGGTATGGGGAATGTCCACAGTCTGGACACTACCGTCATGATAGGTAAAGGACCAGGCTTCATTTAAAAGCTTCTCTATTCTCATAAAATGGAAATTTCCTCCTGTTTTTTACAAATCCTTGCAAAAAAGCGCACAAAAAATGCCTTGTTTGTGTACATTATAACAAACCGCACAACACAATACAAGTGATTCTTTTGCTTTTTCACCGAGAATTCACCTTTCAAATATTCACAAAAATGTCTATTATTTTCTGCTTGCCTGTGTTATAATGGTTCAAACTGTACCTTAACAAAGGAGATTGCTTCATGGGACTGCTTACAAAGCTTTTTGGCACCCGTTCTCAGCGTGAATTAAAAAAGATCCAACCCCAAGTGGATAAGATCCTGGCGCTGGAAGACGAATATAAAGCCCTCTCAGAGGAAGAACTGCGCGGCAAGACTGCCCAGTTCAAGGCCCGGCTTGCTCAGGGCGAAACTCTGGATGATCTTTTGCCCGAGGCCTTTGCTGCCATCCGGGAGGCTGCGGATCGGGTGCTTGGTATGCGCCCGTACCCTGTCCAGCTGATCGGCGGTATCGTACTGCATCAGGGACGCATCGCGGAAATGAAGACCGGTGAAGGTAAGACGTTGGTTGCGATCCTTCCCTGCTACCTGAACGCACTGACCGGACGGGGCGTCCATGTGGTCACCGTCAACGATTACCTTGCCAAGCGTGACTCTGAGTGGATGGGCAAAGTGCATCGGTACATGGGTCTGACGGTAGGTTTGATCATCCCGGGCATGAACAGCGCCGAGCGCCGCCAGGCGTACGCCGCCGACATCACCTACTGCACCAATAATGAGCTGGGCTTTGACTATCTGCGTGATAATATGGCCATTTACAAGCAGGAGCTTGTGCAGCGCGGTCACGCCTTTGCCATCGTGGATGAGGTGGACTCCATCCTGATCGACGAAGCCCGTACCCCCTTGATCATCTCCGGCAAGGGCGAGGATTCCTCCAAGCTCTATGAGATGGCAGATTATTTTGTATCCACACTGCGCAAGCAGGTGTTTGCCAAGACCGACGAAAAAGAAGTGCAGGACGATTACGACTGCGACTACTTTGTGGACGAAAAATCCCGTACCGTCTCTTTGACCGCCTCCGGCATCGCCAAGGCCGAAAAATACTTTAGCGTAGAAAATCTGGCTGACCCGGAAAACGCCACCTTGTCCCACCATCTGAACCAGGCTATGAAAGCCCGTGGTCTGATGAAAAAGGATATCGACTATGTGGTCAAGGACGGGCAGATCATCATCGTAGATGAATTCACCGGACGACTGATGTACGGCAGACGCTACAACGAAGGCTTGCATCAGGCCATCGAAGCAAAGGAACGGGTGACCGTTGCCGGAGAAAGCAAGACCTTGGCAACCATCACCTTCCAGAATTTCTTCCGCCTGTACGACAAGCTTTCCGGTATGACCGGCACAGCACTGACAGAGGAAGAGGAATTCGCCTCTATTTACATGCTGGATGTGGTGGAGATCCCCACCAACAAGCCTGTTGTCCGCATCGACCAGTCGGATGTGGTCTATAAGACCGAGGCAGGTAAATTCCGTGCCATTATCGAACAGGTGCGCGCCTGCCACGAAAAGGGACAGCCTGTGCTGGTAGGTACGGTATCCATTGAAAAAAGTGAGCTCCTGAGCAAGCTTTTGAAAAAGACCGGCGTTCCCCACAATGTGCTTAATGCCAAGTACCATGAGCAGGAAGCCCAGATCGTTGCCCAGGCAGGCAAGCTGGGTGCCGTCACCATCGCTACCAACATGGCAGGTCGTGGTACGGATATCGTTTTGGGCGGCAATGCGGAGTTTATGGCAATGAGCGAGCTACGCAAGCAAGAGCTTCCCGACGCACTGCTGGCAGAGGCCAATTCCTACGCCGAGACAGACGACCCCCAGATCCTGGAGGTTCGGAAAACCTACGACGCATTGCTTGCCAAGTACAAGGCACAGATCGCTCAGGAGGCGCAGCAGGTCAAGGATGCCGGCGGTCTGTTCATCATCGGTACGGAGCGCCATGAATCCCGCCGTATCGACAATCAGCTCCGGGGACGCTCCGGCCGTCAGGGGGATCCGGGTGAAAGCCGGTTCTATCTGAGCCTGCAGGATGACCTGATGCGGC
>JAZOSG010000216.1:0-12311 GCA_045657005.1 Faecousia sp. | reverse complement strand
CGCTGAGGGTCCTGTGGAACTGATGAATGAGGTAGAGGCTCTTGCCAAGGGTGAGAACTATGAGCCCAAGGTGTTCCCGTATCAGATCGCTTATAACCTGATCCCCCAGATCGGCGGTGAGTCCTTTGAGGGCTACACCAGCGAGGAAATGAAGATGCAGAACGAAGGCAGAAAGATCATGCACCTGCCGGAGCTGAAGGTCACCTGCACCTGTGTCCGTGTGCCTGTGGTACGCAGCCACTCCATTTCTGTCAGCTGCCACTTTGATAAGCCCGTGACCGTTGAGCAGGTCCGAGAGGTTATCGCCTCCGCCCCCGGCTGCCGTTTGGTGGACGATCTTGCCGCTAAGCAGTATCCCATGCCGTTGGAGACCACCGATCAGGATATCGTGTTCGTGGGCCGTATCCGTCCCGATCTGACTGATGACTGCGGCATCAGCCTGTGGTGCTGCGGTGATCAGGTCCGCAAGGGCGCTGCCACCAACGCTATCCAGATCGCAGAGCTGCTGGTTAAATAAATCAATATAATCTTTTGAGCAATGCCATGTTTAAATGGCATTGCTCTTTTTTATACATTACGAAGCAAAAAGACCGTGTCCGAAGACACGGTCTCTTGCCGTCCGGAGCAATTGGTGGAGCTGCCCACGGACTATGGAAAAAGAAGGAGAATAGCTCAGGGAGCTGTCACAGTAGTAACAGCATAGGGTGTAGCGATGGCGTTGCGGACTGCCTCGGCGATCACCGCTGCATCCGTTTCGGTGTAGCTGTAGACACCCCAGTTGATCCGCAGAGAAGAGGGGATCTCCGTCAGTGCCAGAGTATCCACTGTCTCACCGCTGATTGCACTGTACCAGGTGTAGGCTGCGATAAAGCGGCCCAAGCTGGTCAGGTGAGTACCGTCGGGACGGCTGACCGCATAGGTCTGCTGATCCACAGCGTCACTTTCCAGAAGGGCAGGCCAGTAGGTTCTGGCGTTCTGGATCGCTGTGCCGGTGGGGATCACTCCGGAGAAGCTGCTGTTGGGGACGATCTTCGCCTGGACAGTATCGGTGATCGCCTTGTACATCACCGCCTGGCTGAATTTGCCATCCTCTACATAGTAGGAATTGTTATAGCCCTCGGCATATGCCCAGGTCATGTTCCACAGGAACTCGGGCGTATAGCCCAGAGTGTCAGAAACATACTTCTGGATGGTCTGGATATCAGCGTTATAGGTCTCGGGCTTGCCGGAGTTGGCACTGCTCTGCTGCAGGGTGACGATATCCCACGCCTCATCCTCCAGAGCGTCCGCTGCCGTACTGTTGGCAGTGGTGACCCACTTGCCGGTTTCATTGTTCAGCTTGTAATAGGTGTAATTTGCCGCGTTGCTGTTAATAAACTGAGCATGCTGGTTCAGTGCGCAACCGCCATAGTACAGGAAGCCCAGTTGGATCTGCTGATCGGGGCTTTCTGCCTTATAGATCTCTCCCAGCAGATGCATGGAATCGATGGTGTAGCTGTTGCCAATTCCCAGGATCTTCAGCACATTATCCTGGCTGTGATTCGGGTTTACGATCAATTTGCCATCATTGCCGGTAATCTGCTGAGGCAGCTCTGCCTTGGTGGAAAGATTTCCGGTGTAGCTGCCGCCGGGGGTGAAAACCCCCTCGACCAGCGTGCCGCACTGACCGTTCGCGGCAGGAATTTCCGTGCCGTCGGCGTAGGCTGTGGCAAACTTGACGCCGGCAGTGCCGGTCCAGTCAGACAGCACATTGAGCTTTGCGATATTGGAAAGATCAATGGTATCCACCTTAGCGCCGAGACCCAAAGTTACAATACCGTTGGCTGCCTTCACACCGCCATTGACGGTCACATCGCCGCAGATATTCACAGTGGTAGCCTTGGTATCCACCAGCAGGATCGCAGGCGCTTCAGTATTGGTGCTGGTGTAGGTACCGCCATACAGATTCAGGACCGCACCACCGTTCAGGTAGAACAGAGACTGATTGTAATCAGCATTGGTGGAATTGCAGCTGCCGGTGATAGAGCCGGAGCCCATAATATTCATGGTTCCACCGAGACCCAGGCGGAGTCTTGCCTTGACGGACAGGTTATGACCGTTCAGGTGCAGGCAGTTGACATTATAGTACCGCTCCGCGAATTGGACTTCATTGGTATAGTCCAGATCCGCGCTGAGGAAGAAGTGATAATACTCGGAGATCACATAGTCCCCTGCCTCCACGCCGGAAGGCTTGGAATTGAGATAACCGATCCTGGGATTGCTCAGGGAATTCAGATCTGTCCACTGAACGATCTTGCCGCAAGCCTCGCAGTAGCCATTGTTGTCGGCATCGAGAACCAGCTTTCCTGCGGTTTCATCCTTCACAGCCAGACCGCCGTCCTTGGCGACCAGCTGAGGCTTGTCAGCAGCGTCCAGGGTCAGCGTACCGGTGAAATCGCCGGTGCTTGCGCCATTGGCAGCAGGTACAACACCGTTTACCAGCTCGCTGGCGAATTTGACTGTAGCAGTACCGGTCCAGTCCTCAGCTACGCTGAGCTTACCGTCTGCCGAAACATCGATCTTCGCCATATCCGCCTTACCGCTAAGACTCAGTGTTCCCTTGTGGACCTCGACACTTTCAATGGTCACGCCGTCATAGACATTGACCTTGGCGGTAATGGAGCTGTACACCTTAACCACAGGCATGCCGTTGGGATTGGTGGTCTTATAGGTGCCGCCATACAGGTTGATCACGCCATCTCCGTAGGCTGCCACCAGAGCACCCAACTGATCCGCGGTGGTGGAGGTGCTGGTTACCGTGCCTCTACCCAGAATATTCAGGGTCGAGCCGGTTACGAACATACGGGAGGGATAGGTCAGATTCTTGCCGTTCAGGTGGAAGCAGACCGTCTTGCCCCCGGTCATGGTCAAGAACTGAGACTTGCTGTCAAAATCATTTGCCAGATAGTAGTGACCGCCGTCTGTCACATTGGAACCCAGGTGGGTATCGGTGACAGCGGTCCACTGGACAGTTTTGTTGCAGACAGGGCAAAGTGCCTTGCCTTCAGCATCCAGATCCAGATTCTTATGATAGGGATTTGCAGGCTCTTCCTCACCGCCGGAGCCTTCCTTCACAGCCAGACCGCCGTCCTTGGCGACCAACTGAGGCTTGTCAGCAGCGTCCAGGGTCAGCGTGCCGGTAAAGTCGCCGGTGCTTGCGCCGTTGGCTGCAGGCACAACGCCATCTACCAGAGCAGCGGGGAACTTGACCAGAGCAGAGCCGGTCCAGCCTTCGCTGACGGTCAGCTTACCCTTCTGAATATCGATGCCTTCGCCGCCAGCCATGGGGATCACGGTGGAAGCGCCGTAGAGATTGATCTTACCGTTGTTCAGCGCCAGTACAACAGGCTTGCCTGCTGCGGTAATGGTAGCAGTAACCTTGTCGTACAGGTTGATGGTGCCGCCACTGTTGGCTACCAGAGTGGCTTCGCTGTAGCCGGAGGTAGCGTTGCTGGTGATGGTACCCTCGCCCATGATGTTGATAGTGCCGCCGCTGCCGACAGTTGCGATTCTGCCCTCAGTGGTTAGATTTTTGCCGTTCAGGTGGATACACAGGACTGCATCCTTGGCGGTGGTGGTGGCGAACTGACCGTCCTTATTCACCTGATCGTCTGTCAGGTAATAGTGACCGCTCAGTGCTGTGCCGGGACGGATATTATTGGCAATGGGTGTCCAAGCGACCTCTTCGCCGCCGCAGACAGGACAGACCGCCTTGCCGTCGCCGTCGGGATCCAGGACGAAGCCGCTCTCCTGAACAGGAGGCTCTTCCTCGCCACCGGAGCCATCCTTCAAAGCCAGACCGCCGTTCTTAGCGATCAGCTGGGGCTTGCCCGCAACGCTGAGGGTCAGTGTGCCGGTGAAGTCACCGGTGCTTGCGCCGTTGGCAGCAGGCACTACGCCATCTACCAGTGCCGCAGGGAACTTGACCAGTGCAGAGCCGTTCCAGCCTGCCGCTACAGTCAGCACACCCTTCTGGATATCGATACCCTCGCCGCCAGCCATGGGGATCACGGTGGCGTTGCCGTAGAGATTGATCTTGCCGTTGTTCAAAGCCACTACGACAGGCTTGCCTGCGGCAGTAGTAGTGACAGTCACATCCTCATACAGATTGATAGAGCCGCCGGAATTGGCAACCAAAGTCGCCAGGGTATAAGCATCCTGATCCGCACCGGTGTAAGCGCCGGAGCCGGTGATGGTGCCTTCGCCCATAATGTTGATCGTGCCGCCACTGCCGACTGTTGCGATTCTGCCGGAGGTAGTCACATTCTTGCCGTTCAGGTGGATGCAGAGCACTGCTTCCTTTGCAATTGTAGTAGCATACTGATTGCTGGGATCGGTGCTGTCTTCCGCCAGATAGAAGTGGCCGGATTTAGCCGCGCCCACACGGTCGCCGCCTGCCACACGCTCCCAATATACATCCTCGCCGCAGGCAGGGCAGACCGCCTTGCCGTCGCCATCGGGATCCAAAACAAATTCCACAGGACCGCCGGAGACACCCTCCAGCGCCAGACCGCCCTTCAGGGCAACCAGCTTGGGGTTGCCTTCTGCATCCAGTGTCAGTGTACCGGTGAAGGCACCGGTGCTGGCACCATTGCTCTTGGATACCACGCCGTCTGTCAGGGCTGTGGGGAATTTGACCAGTGCGGAGCCGTTCCAGCCCTCATTCACCGTCAGCTTACCCTTTTCAATAACGATGCCCTCACCGCCGTCCATTTCCTGGATCTTGGCGTTGCCGTACAGACGAATATTTGCATTATTCAGCACCTGCACAACGGGCTTACCTGCCGCAGTGGTAGTAACCGTAACATCGTCATACAGGTTGATAGAGCCGCCGGAGTTGGGGATCAGGGTAGCATCGGTGTACACATCGGTGCCGCCGTTTGCCGTGCCGCTGCCAATGATCGTGCCCTGGCCCATAATGTTGATCGTGCCGCCACTGCCGACAGTTGCGATTCTGCCGGATGTGGTCACAGTCTTGCCGTTGAGGTGGATGCATGCCACCGCTTCTTTAGCGGTGGTAGTGGCAAACTGGGTGTGCGCACTGTTGATATTCTCTTTTATGTAGTAGTGACCGGATAAGCCAGTGCCTGCACGCTCACCGGCTGCCACTGCTACCCAGGCGACCTCCTCGCCGCCGCAGACAGGGCACACCGCCATGCCGTCGCCGTCCTGATCCAGCACAAAGCTGGGAGGACCGCCCTGGATGTAGCAAAGTGCACCGTTCTTGACGATGATCTTATCACCCTCAGCACCGGGCTTGATGATATTCAACCAGCTCTCGGGATCCTCCAAAACATCGGTAAAGATACCTGTTGCACTGACTGCCACACTGGCATCCTTGCTCAGCTTGGACAGATCCAGCTTGGTGCCTGCGGTAACCGTCAGACCGGCACCCTTGATCACAGGATTGCCGGACAGCTCCACTGTGGCATTTGCACCCTTGGTAATACTGCCGTCCACCGTGCCGCCGGTCATGGTAAAGCTACCGCTGTTAACACGGATCGCGGAACCGTTGGGGGATGTGCCGTTTTCAATGACACCGCCGGTCATGGTGAAGCTGCCGCCCAGGACCGCCACATTGCCGCCCATGGTGGTAGCCGTACCGCCGCAGATCTTACCGCCGGACATGGTTACCTGCGCATCGGTGCCGATATACAGCACGCCGCCGTACTCGCCGAAGGCAGTACTCTTATCGGAAACGGTCAGCTCGCCGCCCATAATGTTCAGCTTGCCGCCCTGTCCCAGCATAATGCAGCTGCCGGAGGTGGCTACGCCTTCAGCATTGGGTGTGGTGCCCATCAGCTTGCCGCCGCCCTTGGTGTCCATGATCGTCAGGCTGTCGTAGACCAGGAAGGCTCTGGTGGCACTGGTGAGGGTATAACCCTTCAGATCCAGAACGATATCACAGACCTTATCATCATTACTTTTACCTATACTGCGCTGGCTGGATCCCAGATCCACGCACATGAAGTAGTGCCCGTCCTGTACCGGGATATCCATACCGCCGTAGGGCTGCCAGGTGACATTCTTGCCGCAGTGGGCACAGTCTGCCTTGTAGCTCTTGACACCGTAGGTGGGATCACGCTGCATGATAAAGATCTGGGTGATCTCATTAGTGATATAATTCCGGATCGCCTGGATATAGTCGCCGTTCTTCAAGGTGGCCTTTTCGCCCCGGAACTGAGAATACGCTGTACTTACATTGTAGATCTTGCAGTCCTTGGCGATATTCCAGGTGGTAGCATCCACCGTCTTTTTGGTCAGATCGTTTCCGGGGAAGTAGTAAGTGTTAAAGGTGGACTTGGTGACATTTTCCACATAGCGGTAGTTACAAGCCTTGCCACTGTTGGGGATCACCGAATCCACAGCATAGGCATTGGTGATCACGCCGCTCTTATTGACCTTCAAGCCAGCCATAGGTGCCAGCTGCTGATCGATAAAGGATGCCATACCCTTGGACTTGGTCTTAACGGTGACCTGCTTTCCCTCGCAAGCCATCAGGAACTCATAGTAGCCCTCCTCGTTAGGCTCGCGCGTTGTCTCCTGCTTTTCATTGCTCCACTTGCGGGTCAGGTTATAGTAGACCTTAGCGCCCTCTACCGCACGGGATCTGATAAAGACGATGCAGACCTCGTTGGCGTGGTCGCGGAAGGTCATAACATTATCGCCCACCATAAGCTCTGCGGTGCCGCCGACCTCTTTGCCGTACTCGCCGGTCATGGCACTGTAGACCTTGCAATCCGCGCTCATCATCACATTCCAGGAATTTCCACTGTAGGCACTGGTCAGAGTCAGCACAGGACCGGACCTCATAGTCACCACAGCGCCCAGCTCGGAGCCGCCGGTGACACAGCCGGCATCATAGACACGCTCCACCACATTGCCGTTGAGCTTTAAGCCCATGCAGCCACTGGAAATGGCATCCATCTGATCCGCCTGCTCTTTCTTAGCACGGACGGTCTTGACCTTGCCGTCCAGCAGCAGCTCGAAATGGTAGTAGCCGTCGGACTGCTTGGTGCGGTTGGTACCCTTGTCCACACCGCCGTACTGACGGTTATAGTTATAGTAGAATTCATCCTCCGCGATCCGACGGGTAACAAAGATCAGAATCGCCTCGCCGTCCACATTGCCATAGATATTGACACGGTCCAGCAGCTGCAGTCTATCTGTGTACTCGCCGCATTGATGGTCATAGCAGCCGAACTGGCAGACCTGGAAGACATCGCAGTCCTGTGCCAGCTTAAAGGTGACGGTCCTGCCCTGATCGGTGCCGGAGGAAATACGGGTAGCGGTATAGGTATCGCCGTCGACGGCAGTAATATGGTAATCAGCTGCCATCTGCTTGCCCCGGAGCGCCATGGCGATATCTGCCATCTCCACAATGTAACCGTCCTCGTCAAAGAGGAAGGCGAACTGACCGGACAGAGGTCCCCGGGAATCCATATCGGTGACCAATTTCTTATCCTTACACTTCAGCTCCACCAGCTCGCCCTCGTGGGCAAATAGTATGGTGTAGACACCGTTTTCATCGGGCACGCGGGTGGTCACCATTGCCTCAGTATCATACAGCCGCTCCACACGCCAGTAGATTCCGGCGTCTACAGGATGCTCCAGGATATAGACATGGGTCACATTTTCATCTGCCAGGTCGGAGTAGACCGTCACCCGGTCCATGATCTCCAGCTGACCCACAGCGCCCGGGAATTCAGCTTTGTCCGTCACATCGTAGATACCGGCAGCCTCTGTCAAGGTCAGCTCCATATCCATGCCGTTAAAGGCACGGGAGGAGTTGAGGATCACGGTGTTGCCATCGACCTTCTGGACATAAAAGTCCTTCGCCTTCTCGGTAGCCACCGTCTCCGGTGATACCGCATCAACCACGATGCCGTTGGCATCGAACACCAGACCCGCTACGGTCATGTTGTCGATGTAGTTGACCAGCTGCTTATCGAC
The DNA here is from genome assembly GCA_045657005.1 of Faecousia sp. Lineage (GTDB taxonomy): Bacteria > Bacillota > Clostridia > Oscillospirales > Oscillospiraceae > Faecousia. Next base: position 4,319 of record JAZOSG010000216.1, on the reverse strand, counting down.
GATCTGCAGCTCGACCTTTTGCCCCTTGTAGGCAAAGGTGATGTAGTAATTGCCGTCCTCGGCAGGGAGACGCCCGGAAAATCCCGGCACATCAGAGATACTCAAATAGTATGCGCCGTCGATGTTCCAGTACAGCTCAGCTTCCACAGCATCTGTGTCGCCATTTTGCTGACCGGGCAGCAGCAATGCCAGGACGATACCTGCCACTGCCAGCAGCGCGACCAGTCCGATGACCAGCCAGAGCCACAATTTGCTCTTCTTATTACTTTCCTGCTTCATAAATTATTCTCCTTCCATATTTCATATTTTTCGGGAGTTTATTACAGATTCGTTATGCTGTTTCCAACTCTTTTTCCAATGTTGGTCGTTCTGTACATCTGTCCACGATATTATAATAATGAATTTGTGAAATATAAGCAAGACAACTATTGGTGTCTTTATGGACGAATATTGCGCTTTTTTGTTTTATTCCTGCTCCTGCAGCTGCAGGACCTTAAGCATTCCGCGCAAATAACCGAAGGCATTGGACCGCGCCATGTGCCCCCAGCGGGTATCCCCTGTGAGGAATGGCACATGGTCATCCAGCATAAGCCCACGATAGCCATTGTCATACAGGGCTTTCATGACCCGGGCAGGATCCATCCTGCCGTCGCCCAGGAAGCACTCCTGAAAATGCTCCACTGTGCCCTGAACATCCCGGAAGTGGACCATATGGACCTTGCCCCGGGATACAAATCTTTCGATCATCTCCATGACGGTGTCCTCACCGCCCAGCTGAGAGAACGTACCGATACAGAAGTTGATGCCAAAGGCATCGCTGCCCGCGATCTTCTCCGCTTTTGCAAAATCATCAGGACAGATGAAGATCCGCTCCACCCCGGCTACCTCCCGGAGCGGTGGATCAGAGGGGTGAACGATCAGTTTTATCCCGGCCTTTTCTGCCTCCGGCATAACGGCTTTGGCAAAATACTCGTAGTTTTTCCAGAGGTCTTCTGCCGTGGGTACTGTTCCGCTGCTTTTCAGATCCACCATGTGCTTGGCGCTGGCAGCATAGGCATTGATCCCCTGCTTTGCCTGCTCATAGTCAAAGGCAGTCACCGTCGCGCCGCCCCGGGCGGGGGTTGTGATACTGGTGCGCCATGCCCAGGTGGGGCAGAAATGGTGTCCCAGAATGGGAATACCCACCTCGCCCATATTTTTTATGGTTTTGATGTAATTTTCGATTTGCTGATCTCTGCCCTCGGTTCCCAGCATGATCTTATCAAAGAACCGCACCGGGACATTTTCGATCATTTCCAGCTTCAGTCCGAATTTTTCCGTATACTCCTTCAGCCAGGTCAGGGCTCGGACTGTCCAGAAGCTCTCATCCTCAGTAGCAATGGGCGGTGTGTTGAAATGAAAGCCTTCTGATCCCAGCTGCTTTGCCATTAAAAGGGCATCGTCGTTAAATTCCTTAATGGCACCTAAAATAATCTTCATTTAGTACCCCCCTGCGATCATGCAGTCCATACCGCCGTCCACCACCATCACAGAGCCGGTCATGTTCTGGGAGGTCTCGTTTGCCAGGAACCAGGCGATTTCGCCCATGTTTTCCTTGGTGGTGATGGTCTGCAGGGGCACCAGCTTTCGCCGCTGCTCTGCCTCGGCAGGATCCATTTCCTCATAGCGGTTGGTCCAGATAGGACCGGGGGCGATACAGTTGACCCGGATGCCGTATTTGCCAAAATCGATGGCCAGCGCCTTGGTCATAGAGCGTACCGCGCCCTTGCTGGCAACATAGGCGCTGCGGTCCGGCAACGCGTCCATATAATTGATAGAGCCCACAAAAATGATGGTGCCCTGCTTTGCCTTGCCGGTGCGGATCATCTGCCGCGCCGCCAGACGGGCAGGCAGGAAATAGCCCACCACATTGGTTTCCAGCACCTCGATCCAGTCCTCCGCGTTGACCTCCAGAGGGTTCATCCAACGCCCCAGATTGGCAGCGTTACAGATCACGCTGTCCAGCTCCAGCCCGGCATTTTCGATTTTTTCAAATAGGGGCTGCACCGACTCCTTGGCATTTGCCGGAGAATAGCCAAAGCCGTAGCAGGGCGTGCCGAATTCCTCAGCCAGCTCCTTCGCCTTAGCTTGCGCGTCCGCTTCTACCCGGCTGGTGATCACCACCTGCCAGCCCTCTTTTAAGAATTTTCTTGCCATGCCCAGTCCGGAATTCCGTACCGCACCGGTAATCAATACACATTTGCTCATTTTTCTTCCTCACTTGTAATAAAAGCCGTTTTTGCCCTTGACATCCAGCTGCGTGAAATAGGTCTTGCCCGCCTGAGGATCTTCTTCCTCAAAGGCGGCAGAGGTGATAAACAGGGTCTTCATATCCTCGCCGCCAAAGCAGCAGCAAGAGGCTTTTTTACAAGGAATCTCTATTTTTTCAATTGCCTGCCCGGTGGTTTTATCCAAATGGATGACACCGTGTCCATCCCACAGGGCGATCCACAGATCCCCGTTTTCGTCCAGGGTCATGCCGTCAGGCTTCCCCCAACTTTGGGGAATGTCCGCAAATTTGCGGCGATTGGAAATACTGCCGGTTTCATGGTCGAAATCAAACAGCTCCACCATCTGCCGGGGGGTATCGATGTAGTACATGATTTTGCCGTCGGCAGTCCAGTCAAGCCCGTTGGAGCAGGCGCAGCCGTCGAACAGCTCCGTCAGGACGCCATCTTTCAGGCGATAAAAAGCGCCGTTGCCGTCGGCGGCAGAGGTTCCCAGGTAAAAAGCGCCGTCGGGTCCTACTTTGCCGTCGTTAAACCGGTCGCCTTTGATTTTGACGGGCTGATGGGCACGCTCCATGGTGTCCACCCGGTAAATGCCGTCTTCCATAGCGGCAAGGACATTGCCGTCTTCACACAGCGCCATGCAGCCCACCCGCTGGGGAAGGCTTATTTTTTCGCACTGTCCGTCGGGATAGTGGGTCTTATACAGGCACTTGCCCCGGATGTCCAGAAACCAGAGGGTGCTTGTGCGTTCATCCCACAGCGGGCCCTCGCCTACAGTGCAATTTTCGTTATTCCAAACTTTCATTACACATTACCCCACTGGTCAACAGAAAGCACCTTGTAGAACTGCTTTTCGCTCTGCACCGGCAGATCGCAGGCAACAGTAGACGCGATCTGGTTTTTGGGGTCGGGCTTGAAGCCCTTGGTATCCCCCGCATAGACCCGGTAATAGCAGTGATTGGGGTCATGTACCTGCTCCCAGGTCAGCTTGCCATCGGCAACGCAAACGCCCTGGGCGCTGACATGCTTTTTCTTCTCCTCATAGTCGGTGGTGAAGAAGGTAATGCTGCTGCCCTTCAGGGTATAGACAGGCTTTTTCGCATCCAGGGTCGCGCTGGTGGGCTGCAGATCGCCGAAGGGGTTATAGGGCACATTGTAAGGATCGTACTCATAGACCCGGATATTTTTCTTAAACAGACTGCTGTCCAAAGTAATTTCCGTAGGCGCGGCGTTGCGGTTGACAACGCCGATGCTCACAGAGCCGTCCCGGTTGAGAATGCCGCAGCAGCGCAGGTTCTTATCTTCTGCAGCAATGGTCAGCACCTTGGCGTTTCGCTTGAACAGCTTGATCATCGGCCCCAGCGCCCACCAGTGCTCTCTGGGAGAATGATCGCCGTCGTCCTCCCAGCGGAAGCAGCCCCATTTATTGTAGCGGACATCGGTGGTGCCGCCGGCAATGTACTTTTCACATTCGCCCCAGGTCTTGGCATAGCCAGGCTTTTCGGAATAGGCGCAGGAATAAGGATCCGGCAGATCCGCAAATGTCCAATAGGCGATGGCAAATACACCGGCATTGATGGCGGCAAATGCCATTTCGGTGAGCATCAAGCCACTGTAGGCACAGGTCTCCGGCTTTTCAAAGTAGATACACAGATCTCTGACCGCACCGTTTTCGTGATACAGCGTCCGTGTTCCGTCTTGAACACCGATCTCACCCAAGATCAGGCGCTTGCCGTCATTTTTTATGGCTTTGAGCACCTTTTCGTTACACTTTTCGTAGAAGAAATCGTAGAAGCTCAAATCATCCAGAGGGTGGGTATTTTCGTAAATATGCAGGCAGTAATCCTCGGTGATCCGGCTCATATTGGCGATCGCCCAGTCCACGGTGTCCCAGTTGCGATAGCAGGAGGCGTCCGTGGCAAGCAGCCCGATGTCCAGCCCCCGGTTCTGGAATGCCCGGTAAAGCATTTCATGGTAGCGCTTAAAAAGGGGCAGATCCTTCATCAGCACGCCCCAATCTATCTGGGACATCTCGTTGGAGTAGCAGTA
>JAZOSG010000215.1:0-16249 GCA_045657005.1 Faecousia sp. | reverse complement strand
TTTTTTCAAATTCACAGAACTAATCATATCATACTTTCATTCAATTATCCAGTGATGCTTTATGAACAGCAAAAGCACCTGTCCTATGGCAGAATCTGCCGTGGACAGGTGTTTGTGTATTTACTGCAAGTTTGGCTCTCCAATTTCGTTGGTAAATCGTTGGTAAATGTAATTTGGGAAAGCAAATTTCCTTAGAGGCACAAGGATTTTTCAAGATTCGGGGAAATCCTCCCGTGGCAGACAAATAACACTTTTACCATAAAGGCTCCTCACTTTCGTGGATGTATTATACCATGAACGGATGTAGATTGCAACAAAGAGCCCTGTGAGTCGTACAAAGCGACACACAGGGCTTTTCTGTTGGGAATATTTAGGCGATCACTTTCGCAACCAGCACCGTCACATTGTCCTTGCCGCCGTTTCGGAGGGCTTCATCGACCAGTGCCTGTGCCTGCTGCTCCGGCGCACCGGCGCAAAGGATGTGGCGGATGGTGTCATCCTCCACCATATCGGTCAGGCCGTCACTGCAAAGCAAGAATGTATCTCCGCCTTCCACCTTCACCGCCTCAGAAAAGGCAGGCTGGATGATCATATCGCTTTCATGGATGCCCAGATGTTGGGTCAGGATATGGCGATTGGGGTGATTGCGTGCCTCCTCCGCCGTCAAGATCCCTAATTCCACCATCTGCTGCACCTGGGTGTGATCTGTGGAAAGCTGCGTCAAGCTTCCGCTGCGCAGCAGATAGGCCCTGCTGTCGCCGATGTTACAGACCATTGCCATACCGCCGTCGATCAGCAGCGCGGCAAGGGTCGTTCCCATTTTGCAGCCCGCCCGGGCGTTTTCACGGCAAATGAAAGTATTTGCCTTGAAAAAGCTCCGGGACAGTACCGCCTGCCCCTGGTCAAAGGAACAGGGCTTCAGCGCCTGAACTGCCGTCAGAGATGCCAATTCGCCCTGAGCCTCGCCGCCCATTCCGTCTGCCACGGCAAACAGCGTAGCTGTGTCAGACCCACAAAACTGCGCCTGGGTATTCAGTTCTTCTACGGATCGGCGGATCTGCCCCTGAAGATAGTAGTTATCCTCATTGTTGGTGCGGACACGCCCCACATGGCAAACGACTGCTGCTTGCAAATCCAAAGCGAATTACCTCTCTTGTTTGAAAAATCAGATGCTGTCAAAACGCTGTGCGCCAGCCTGAACGGTGCTGCGCTGATCGCTGGCATAAGCCTTCATTGCTGCAGAATAGGTATTCAGTGCGCCGATGAAATTGGTCAGGCTCTGCTGGAATTCTGCGTACTTTGCCTCGAAGGATGCCTGAGGGCCGCCCTGCATGTAGTTGCCGGTCTCCTGGACCAGCTTGCCCAGGGAGTCCAGATCCGCGCGGAAATTACCCGCGATGCCGTCTACCCGCGCTGCTGCGCCTTCCAATGCTTCAATGTCTACTCCGATTGCCATAATGATTTCTCCTTTACATTTTTATTTTATGATGCCTGCGCATCGGGTTTACTGATTTACTTCGTCCCTTCTGCCTGCAAGCAAGGGGTTCTCCTCCATGCCGCAGGCTTGCCAGCCGGCAAACTCCATATTCGCCAGTTGGTCGTACTTTTCCTTGGCAAGGTCATGCCAGTAACCGGACATATCCAGCGTTTGGATACATTCATACTCCTTCATTTTGGAGGCACGAATTAACTCAAACAGATTTTCCGCCTGAGCCACATCCTCTGCTGTGGCAATGCCTGCATCCATCAAGCCCATATAGGTTTCATAGCTGCTGATCAAGGGAGCGGAGTATATTTGAATACCCCGAAGGGTCTCCACTGCACTGACCAGGTCACCTGCCACAAAATCTACTGCACCGCTTACGCCGTCAAAGAACAAATTGGCTCCGGCTATAGGGCTGACACCCTCTGGGATACACTCTGCCAAGCTGGGGCATACCTTTTTACATACACCCTTGATCACATTATCGAAAGCACCATCCACAAAATCGACACCATATTCCTTCACTTCATCTTCGAGCTTTTCCAAGCACGTGTCGAAAAAATAGTTTTCTAAGCTTTCAAAATTTCCCTTGATCTGATCGATGGTGTCCAGCAGAGAACCACCCTGATAGCCACACATAGTAAGGGAATTCTCAATGCTTTCCAGATAACTGATCTGCTGAATGTGGTTTGCCGTCAAATGGGCCCAGGTGTTGATCAGGAACTCTGCACCCTTGGTAATGTTTAACCCCCATGAAGCAAATTTCCCGAAAAACTCCAGCAGAAATGCCTTACTGGACAAGGACTCGATCATTTCCAGGGCCACAGAATTTTTGCAACCTTTTTCCCGGAGCATCTGTCCCAGCTTTTCGCAAAGCTGATCTACCAGACCGTCTACCTCACCGGCTTCCGCCTTCTTATTAAACCAGCTCAGGATATCTGATATCTCACTTTCCAGATCCGGGATGCCCAGCAGATCGGCCAAAGTGCTGCTGATGTCCAGATCTTCCTGCTGGCCGTAGGCAGGGACTGCCGCCAAGGAGGAAAGCAAAGCCTTCTCCATTAGCTCCTGGCTATAATCTGTCGGACCGTTACCGCTTAAAAGGAGGTCTACAGTAAGGGTGTCCCAGTCAGCAATAAGGGAAGCCGCCTCCAACACCTCAAAGTGCTGGAAGTAATCCTCCTGCATATAAAGGTAGGCATCATTAAAATCTTCCGAAAAGCTGTATCCTGCCTGATGGAACTGATACGCAGAGGAATTGGCATAACTGGCAGCGATCGCCCCGGCACTGCCTGCCAGGATCCCCCCAAAGGTGCCGTACAGCTGGTTGCTTACATCTACCTGGTCCATAGTGCCCTGGCTGCTTTCCAGCATACCGGTATACTCTTCATAGTAGGTATCCATAGCCCTTTTCAGTGAATACAAGCGACCGGTTGCTAGCTTGAACCTTTGCACAGCCTCCTCTACCTTGTTGGCAGAGTCATAGTTTCTTCCATAACAGGTATAGGAGCGATTTGCCATAGCCTCCAACTCGACACACCAGCTGCGGCAATGGTCATACAGAAGGTTGATCGCACCCCTATGGCTCAAAAAGGTGTCTTCCTTCCAAATCTTGAAGGACCCCATATCACACCACCTCCAGCCTGAGCATCAGTACGCTGCCATCGTAAACACCGCACTGCTCCAAAGTCGCCTCATCCGGTATCACACGATCCTGCCAATATAAGCGAACAACCTTTCCTTCCAGGCGAATGCCGTAAAAGCTCTGCCGCAGCGTATTCCCCAAGGCTTCTGCCCACTGACCAAAGGGGAGCTTTGCCGGCAACTCAAAGTCCGCCTCGTCCCCACCGTTGCGTATTGTGACGATCACAGTATCAGGCATCGTCCCCCTCCTTTCCGAAAAATAAAGACAAATGCTTTACCAATTCCCGACCACGCAGTTCACTGCTTGCCGGAAACTCTGACAAAGAAGTTTTGCAGATCTGTTCTTTCTGCAAGGTGGTTATTGTTCCTTCCGGCGCAGGCAAAACAGTTTCCCTGATCCATGGGAGAAATACTCTGCCACCTTGTCGTTCCAGGGTGATCATGTTCTTTTCCTGTTGGATTTTCAACATCTCCACAGGTGTTCGTAAGTACCACTGGGTCTTTTCCGGCAGTTCCAGGCAGATCGCTCCCTGGGCGTGGGAGATAGCATAGATCAGCCGGGCAAACTCCCTGCTGGGGGATACCTTCCCATCGAAATCCATCTCTGCCCAGCCATTTATGCACAGTTCCTCTCTTCCACGGAGGAAAGAGTCAGTTTGTTCTGCTCCGGTTGCGGACATGCCGGGTAACAGGTGCTTACCGGCACAACCTAATAATTGCAAGGTAGCCTCAAAAGCATCCAGGCTCATAGTGATCTTCTGCATATCACTCCACCTCTATCCCTAACAACTCGGCACCCTGCACCGCGATCATACCACCAAGTGTCATATTGCCAAGTTCTTCACACTCATAGATCCGATTCAACAATTCATCCATGCGTTCGTTCATCTTATCTTCCATACCACGCATGATATTTTTCATCTCTTCCCGGGAAGCTTCAAACTCCGCAATAATCTCCTTGGCAGTTTCAATATACGCATCCGCGTCCTCACCCTGCCAACCTGCCCAAGGACCCTCCAGGTCTTTTACGATCTTTTTCCAGGTTTCCAGATCAGAAACATACGCAGGTGCAAAGATACTGGAACTAAATTCATTGCCGTATCCCACAACATCCGAATACAAATCACCCAAGGCGTCCAATTCCCGTTTCATTTCCTTGTATTCTTCCAGTGTAAAGCGATACAATTTACCCATATCCTCCGCATCCTCCTTCTATTGGCCTTGCATCCGCCGCAGACCCCGGGGCGTGCTGTCCTTGATGATCAGTATGCCGTCGTCGCTGCCAAGGGGCTGGGGAAACTGCCCTTGCAATGCATAGGGATCTGTGATCTGATGACTGCTGACGCTGCCGCCGATCAGCAATAGCGCCCCTTGCCGCAATGTCGCGGTCAGGATATCTCCGCGGTAGCGGCATTTTCCCATTCGCTCCGCCGAATCTGCCGCCACCACAAACAGGCCAAGATCCTTACCCAGACGGATGAACACCTCCAGCCGGGCGACAGTCTCCTGCTTGCAGGTATCCACACAGTTCATCAGACCGTCGATGGCGATGACCATTGTGGGGAATTTGGCATTGGGATCCTGCCGCAGCTGTTCCTGGCGAGACCGGAGCTGCTGTGCCAGCTGCTCCACACTGGCGTCCAGCGCTGCCGTGCTGAGCACATGGCAGCGACCATCCAAGCCGGTATAGCTGTTGGGATGATCGGTGTAAAGCCAAATGTTGCTGCCTTCCATTGCGGCAGCCTGCCGCAGGATGCTCTGCATAGCATCGCGTCTTACTTCCGCCCCGTCACTGATCAGAAGACTGATCTGTTCTGTAAAGGGCAGGCAGACAGGCTCGCCGCTGCCAATATCCATGCCCAGCACAAAGGGCTTTCCCTCCACGCTGCCAAAAGGCAGTTCCTCAGGGATCGCGCAGACCCTTTCCGGGCGGACACCGCTCCATGCTTTATCCATGGCTTCTGCCATGCTCCGCAGCCGGGCGATCCGCTTGCTGTCACTCAGATCTGCAAATGCGATAGCCGTCTGGAACAGCAGAGGCGCCGGCAAGGCTCGGCACAAGCCCCGTCCCATGATGCCGTCAGGCAAGACCCGTTCCGGTCTGCCCACAAGGGTGTTGTAATCGGTTTTATCTGCCATCTGCAACGCGTAGACCGTCTTGATGCTCTGGCTCAGCTGATAGCTGACGCCCACACTGCCGGTAAAGGTACATACCAGATACATACCGTAGGATGCGCCCTCCCGGCTCAGCCGCAGGGCTACATCGTTCAGCTCCGGATAACGGGAGCCTGCCAGATTCAGATTATCCACCATGAGGATCACCGAGGGAAGGACGGTCTGGGTTGCCTCGGCGTAGGCCGCAGGCGAACCGGCACCTACCCGGCGGAAACACTTTTTACGCCGGTCCAGCTCCGCAGGCAGCAAGGCGGCGATCTTGGCGATCACCTCCGGCTCGTCGTCGCCGGCAGCAGCACCCACATGGGGGAAGGTCTCCAACGCGCGCAAGCCAAAGCCACCAATATCCACCGAGTAGAACTGTACCTGCTCCGGTGTGTACCGGCTGCACAGGGATGCCTGCATCGTCTGCAGGAATGTGGTCTTGCCGGATACCGGCATACCGTACAAAGCAAGATGCCCTTGCTTCCAAAAATCGTGCTGTAAGGCAAAGCAGCTCTGGTGCGCAGGATCGTCCACAAGACCAAGGGTCGCCACCGGTCCCTGGACACTGTCGGTCTTTTCCCATCCCTGTTCCGCTGCCCAGAGTTCTTTCTGCATTTGGGTGCTGAACAGCTCCAGCTTTTCAGGCAGCTCCTTTTGCCACAGCGGTCTTGCCTGAGGAATATGGTTGCGGCGGCAATAGTGGGCGATCCGATCCACCAGAACATCCAATTCTGTCCTGCCGGAATATGTCTGCTTCTGCACACCGGCACCTTCTGTGCGTTCGCCGTTAAGCGCAACACCAAAGACCCGTCCGGCAGCAAACTGCTGCTTCTGCTCCCCGGGGCAATAGGGCATACCGGGGTAGAAGGATTGGATCAATTCATAAGTATCGTTAGACTTCACATAGACACGACCGGGGATACGGATCGCCGCCGCATCCTGCGTGCCCAGCATTTCCCGGCTGTCGGCATCTGATTTCACGCCCAGACACCAACGGAAATTGGCATTGGCCCGCACCTGATCGGTCACGATGCCTGCAGGCGACTGGGTCATAAGGATCACATGCATACCCAGCGAACGGCCGCCGCGGTACAGGTGATCCATAGGCTTTGTAAAGTCGGGGAATTTTAGCTTAAATTCGGCAAATTCGTCTACCACCAGGAATAGATAGGGCATTTCCGGCATAGATGGGTCAAACCGCCGTTTCTGGAAATATTCAATAATATCCTGGCACTGATAATCCCCCAGCAGCTGCTGACGCCGGTCCAGCTCGCTTTCCAGCGCGGAAAAGCTCCGGGCCACATCCTTATCCAAATTGGAGATCGTTCCTGCCAGGTGAGGCAGCTCAGCCAAGGGCTGCAAAAGACTTTTGCCCTTGAAATCCACCAGCACAAAATTCACATCCCGGGGCGAAAACTGCAGTGCCATGGACGCGATCCACGCCTGGGCCATTTGGGATTTACCGCTGCCGGTACCGCCGGCAACCATGCCGTGAGGGCCGTGACCGCTTTGGTGGATATTAAAATAAAACTGCTCGCCATCGCTCTGGATGCCAATCGGTACGGAAAGGGAACGGTCCGGTGCGGTGTTGTTCCACAGATCTCCCAGATCCAGCTGCTCCGCATTGGAAATATGCAGACCTTCCATTAGGCCCACACAGGACGGCAGTCCCTGCTGATGGGACTGGGTACCCATCAGCCGTACCGGTGCCATCGCCCGGGCGAAATTGTCGTACTTTTCCAGAGAAACCCCATGCTCTTTGCTGTGCAGACGCTGCTGAACACCGTCTGTCCAAAGGCTTAGCTGCATACTTTCCGCGCTGCCTGCCACCTCAATGATATTTCGCACGCTGTTGGGGAAATCAGAACAGGTCTGGCCCAGGAAGATACCGCTGATGCCAAGATCTGTCCTGTTCATCATCAGTGCTGTACCGATGGGGGACTGGCTTAGCAGCGCAGGATCTGCCACCAAAAAGACATAGTGGGGCAAATTCCGGTTCTTTTGCCCGAAATTCCACTGGTCTTGATTATTCAAACGGCTCTGGATCACAGGCTCCAGCCGCTTGAGCACTTGTTTTGCTTCCGTGCCGCAGGCCATGTAACGCACAGTCCGGTCCTCACTGAGGCAATGGGGCAGCCAGCGCATCCACTGCCACTGGCTGCGTTCCTCCTGGGGGAAGAGCGCTACGATCTTCACCTCTTCATAGCTGTGCAGGGCGGCAAGCTGGGCAGTAAGGCTACGGGCCAAAGCGCTGATACTGCTCCGGGGACCGATCACGCCGCAGTTTCCGTTCCTTACCAGATCGCAGCAGACAGGAACACGGTCCACCTGGGCATACCGGGCGGCAAGCTGCGCCGGCACCTGCTCCAGTTCATCGGTTTGCAGGCTCAGCCGCTGGGAGGGAACCTCCACCTGGGCTGCCGCTGCAACTGTACCCAGTCCCAAACGCAAGGTCAGAAAGTCCGGATCTGCCGGTGTTCTTTCCCAAAGCTCCGGGGAAGGTCCAAAGACCCGCTTCATGGAGCTTGCAGTATCCGGGTGCATGGCTTCTTCATATGCCCGCTGCTGTTTTGCATGCTCCTCCAGCTGGGCTTCCACGCCTGCCAGATAATTGGCATACAGCTGATTTCTCTGCTGCTCCTGCTGAGAATACTTATGCCGGCTCAGACCGTACCGCAGCGCCTGCATTCCCAGGCTCATGGCGATCATTTCCGGACTAAGCGCCAGACCCGGCATGCCCATGGAGGGCTTTTCGCCGATGGTCGGTGCTGACTCGATGTTAATATGCAGCGCAGGAAGCCCGGTGCGCATACGGGCAGACCGGGAAAACCAGGGATAGGGCTTTGGAGAAAACAATTCCGAGGGATCCCACGGCTTGGCTTCTATGTGAAAGATCACCTGCCGGTCCGCATTTTCCACCATCAGATTCTTGCCGATCTTCAGGCGATAGCTGCCCAGCTTGATCACATCGCCCTGGCTAAGCCAGGCGGTGTCTACGCGCTTGTCGTTCACAAATGTGCCATTCGTACTGCCCAGATCCTGCACATATACGCGGCCATTTTGCATGCCTATCTGGCAGTGATGGCCGGATACCTGGGGATCCTGCAGCTCAATGTCATTGTCCCGCTTGCGACCAACGGTAATGCAGGCGGTAAAGGGCGTGACCATAGTGCGCCCCTTCCTTTGCTGCACCACCATGGCGGCAGTTTGGCTGGCATCATCCAGCAGCAGAACATCATTGATATGGAGCTGTCCGCTGTCCGCAGTCTGTCCGTTGACCTGAATGGGGTGGGAACACTGGAAACACCAACCGCCGGGATACGGAAAGGCAGAAAACGCCCCTTCCCTTACCGGCGTGTCCTTCGACAGGTCGTAGTCCCGGATTCCGTATTCAGATATGATTCGCAGAATAGCGTCCATAGGTAGCAACTCCTGATCCTGAGATTTTACGCTTCAAATCTATTTTTGCATTTTAAGCACATATATGTATTTTTATCGCTGACCAGACTTTTCAAAAATCCGGAAAAACCGCTATCCAGTTTTACCGCAGAGCCGTGTCCGCAATTGGGGCAACGCAATGTCCCCTGTTCCGCAGGCTGAGACGACGAAGACTGGGCGGTGCTTTGCTGCCGTTTAACAGCATCGGGCTGCGGCTTGACCGCCCAGCTGATGATACCGTTCAGATCCGCAACGATCGTCAGCTCGCCGCCCCCTATAAACGGCACTTCCTTTGTGGCGATGCGGGGGTTGTTTCCACATACATCCAGACCCTCTGTTAAATACAGCTTCTGATCGTTTTGTCCGGCATAAAACTTAGCCGACACTGTGGCAGGCATGCACGTACCAGCATCCATCTTCAACAGGCATTTTCCGCTACTGTCCACGATCCCATAATGGATCGCAGTCATCCGCAAAAACGCAACACCGCTGTATCGAGGCTCGTGGCGCATCATTGCGCTCATCACAGCGCCGCCCTCTGTGGAAGCGCAAGCTGCGTTTTCCATCACAACAGGTTCCTTACCCAGCAAGGCAGCCAGCCGCCAGCGGATCGTAGGGGTCGTTGCCGGCTTACCGCAGAGCACCACTTGGCAAACGTCGTCCTGTCCGTCCATAACAGTTTCCACGATACTCATCAGTTGGGGCAGCAATTCATTTGCGGCAGCCTCCATAGAATATCCTTGCTCTGCCAAAGCGTTCAGCTTCAGTGCGCTGAAATCATCGGTATAGTCGGTGGCGATGATCTCCAGGATATCACCTTCCCATACAGCCATAGTCGCTTCGCTGAATTGTTCTCCAAGGTGTACGAACAAGTACTTACCTTCCTGCGGACTTCCTGTGGTACAAAAACGCAAAGCGCTCAGCTCCGAGGGAGCGCAGATCCGCGGCGAGCCGATGTTATGTTTTTGGCAGGCTTTGATAAACAGCTGCTTATCCTTCTGCTGCACAAAGGACATCATAGACAGCACATCGATCTTTGTAGTCACAGCTGTTCCGTCAGTGCTGATACTGCCCATACCGTTCCGGTAAGCATATTGCAGCACCTGCTCCAAAAAGACCCCAATGCTTGCCTGCACGGACATATTCTGTCCCCGTAAAGCCTTTCGCTCCTCGTCAGTAGAGTGATTGATCTCAATGCAGTTTCCGCAAAGCTGCTTTGCTTCCTCGCCCACATACCAATTTCCGTCGGCATAACCCAGTGTGGAAGGCAGACTGATGGTACGGATCTCGCCGCTGGGTTCCAGGCAGGAAACTTGTGTTTCATACCAATCCATATCCACACAGACATAAGTAATGTCCTGTGCGTTTTGCGCACCTTGACGCACCGGACCGTCAGCAGTTGCGGAAGCTTTTCCCATCAGTCGGTCACCGGCGCTTACCGTTTTGGTGCTCATACCGGACAGCAGGATGCCCACCGCAGTGCCGGGTTCGGCGCTGCTTATGATCGTGTGATTCTGCTCAATTCCTGCAATCGATGCAGACTGCTTTGCTTTGTTCTTACCGACCACAGTTACCGGATCACCCGTATGTATGGTCGTTCCTGTTACCCAACCGGTTACCACTACACCGCGTCCGGCAATGTCGAAGGCGTCTTCCACGATCATTTGGAATACCGGTTCCGCTTTCTTCTGGGCTGGCGCACTGTCAGCCATTGTTTGGAAAGCAGATACTGTCTGCGGTTTCTGTGCCTGCGCTGACTGCGGTGCCGCCTTGGGCGCTCTGGGCGTAAAGGCAGGGCCGATGGTCTCATCGCCTGTAGGTGTCTCAAAGGTAAAGACCGGATCCGGTGAAGAAGGCTGCTCCGGGGCGGTGGCTTTCGGTTCCTCCGCCGGTGCCTTATATGCATAAGTCGATTCTGCAGGTGTTCCCTGAAGCGCCTCCAGGAATTCTGCCGCCGAGCGGTAGCGATCCTTGGATTCAAAGGAACAAGCCTTCAGGATGATCGCCGAAAAGTCCTCGCTTGCCTTGCAGGGAGGGGGCATCTGCGCACCGGACATCCTTTTCTTCAGCACCTCAAACCGGTGGGAAAACTCAATGGGCGCAGGGGGCAGTGGGTAAAAGGGCAGCCGGTTGGCATTCATCAGCTGGTAGAGCACCATACCCAGGGAGTAAATATCCACAGTAGGGCCGTATTCCCGTCCCAGATACACCTCCGGTGCCATGTAATTCTCAGTTCCCTGCTTGGACATGCCGCCCATGGTCTTGTCTGCTGTCCGGGCTACGCCAAAATCGCCCAGGCGGAAGCGTCCCAGCTCATCAACAAAGATATTGCCCGGCTTGATATCCCGGTGGATGAGTCCCCGCTTTTGGCAGTAGATCAGCGCTTCACACAGATCCGCACCCAAACGGCGCACCTGTGTTTCGTCCATAGCATACCGGGTCTGGTATTCCTGCAGAGGAGTCAGCAGATCCATGCGGATCAGGATATCCCAGCCGATACCACCGGTGTGGGGAATGATATCGTAATCCTGACAGCCCACCACATTGGGGTGGCTCTTCATATCCGACATGACCGCCACTTCACGCATCAATTCATCCGCCACGCCCTTAAAATAGGATGTAACAGATTGCTCATCCATGCCCTGGCTCAGAGCATCCTTCACATCTGCGTGGGAACGGGGGATCTGGATGACCTTCAGCGCCCCATTGGTGGAAATGCCAAAATTTTCTTTCCGGAGCTGGTACACCTTTCCGTAAGAACCCTCTCCGATCTCGGCGATGATCTCCCAATCGCCAAACACCTTTGTTCCGATCGTATACTCCATCGAATCCTCCTCATTTCTAAGGATTTCATAATATAATATTGTACTCTATCCACCGCGGAAAATCAACAGTCTTAATCTGAGATTGCAATGACAAGTGCCGCAGGGATATTCCCCTGCGGCACTTTAGATTATTTTTGACTGGAAACAGTTTCTTTGTACAGAGCCTCGTAGGTGGCATCCTTTTTTTCAGCGCCATTGGGCGAAGGATGATAGGTCGGCACCACTGCCGCCACCGCATCGCAGATCGCTCTGTCGTTTTCGTACGCCGCATCCATGAGTCTGCGCAGCTGCACCAAAAACGCGTCGATATCAAAGGGGATCGGATTGCCGATGTGGATCAGCTCATTGGGCGTCTTCTGCATTCCCTCTTCTGCCATCAGCTTTTCCTCATACAGCTTTTCGCCGGGACGCAGTCCGGTATAGACCACCGGGATGTCCACATCCGGCGTATGGCCGGAAAGCTTGATCAGGTTTCTTGCCAGCTCGTCGATCTTCACCGGTGCGCCCATGTCAAGCACAAAGATCTCGCCGCCGCCGGCATAGGTGCCGGCCTGCATGACAAGACTCACCGCTTCCGGGATGGTCATGAAATAACGGATGATATCCGGATGGGTGACTGTCACAGGGCCGCCCTGCTGGATCTGCTTTTTAAACAGTGGGATCACAGAACCGTTACTGCCCAGCACATTGCCGAAACGCACTGCCACAAACTCTGTGTGGCAATTCTCCATCTGTATTTCCGGTGCAGCCGTTGCTTCTCTGTGGGTGAACAGCTTGGGCAGATCTTTTGCTCTTCCGGTCTTTACCGCTCTGTCAAAGGACTGGATGACCATTTCGCACAGGCGCTTGCTGGCACCCATGATGTTTGTGGGGTTGACCGCCTTGTCCGTACTGATCAGCACAAACCGGCTGCAGCCATGGAGCATCGCCGCATAGGCAGTTTTATAAGTACCGATCACATTATTCTTGATCGCTTCGCAGGGGCTGGACTCCATCAGCGGCACATGCTTATGGGCCGCTGCGTGATAGACGATCTCCGGCTTGTAGGTGGAGAACACATTATCAAGGCAGCGGCTGTCCCGGACAGAGCCGATCAGCACCTTCAGGTTCAACTGCGGATACTTGCGCTTCAGCTCCTGCTCGATCTCATAGGCGTTATTTTCATAGATGTCGAAGATCACCAACAGCTTGGGATTGTGCCCTGCCACCTGCCGGCAAAGCTCACTGCCGATAGAGCCGCCACCACCGGTGACCAGAATGGTCTTTCCGCTGATGTAGTCATAAATCTCGTCCATATTGACCCGGATGGGATCTCTTCCCAGCAGGTCCTCCACCGCCACATCACGCATATCGCTGATCCTGATCTGACCGCTTACCAGCTGGTACATGCCGGGCAGGTTCTTTAATTCGCAGCCGGATTCCTTGCAGATATTCAGGATCGCCCGCTTGTCCTCCTCCGAGGCGCTGGGGATGGCTACAAAGATCTTGTCGATATCGTATTTTTTGACATTCTTTAAAATGGACTCTCTGCCGCCCACCACCGGAACGCCGTTGATGTAGCGACCCCATTTGTTGGCATTGTCGTCAATGATGCAGCAGACCTTCAGGGTCTCCTCCTTGCAGATGATAATGTCACGCATGAGCAGCTGTCCGGCATTTCCGGCACCGATGAGCATGACCCGTTTTCCGCTGACGGGGCGGTCCTTTCTGATCCTGCTGCGTTCCAGAAGGATGAACCGATAGGAAAACCGCACGCCCAGCAGCAGCAAAAACTGGATGCCCATACCGATGATATGATAAGAGATCGGCATCCGTTGGAACAGCAAAGAGATCCCCACGATATGTGCAACCGCCGTAATGACCGTTCCCAGCATCACGCGCATCAGCTCATGGAAGCTGGCAAAGCGCCAGATGCTGTTATACATCCTCAGCCACAAAAACACTACGATGCTGAATGCCGTGTGAATGGGGATATATTTCAGGTAAGCCCCCAGATACGCCGGCGAGATCATGGAATATGAGCAGTCGAACCGGAACCACAGCGCAAGAAAATACGCCAGATTCACCGCAACGATATCATACAGGATCAGCAAAAACGCAATTATGCGCCAATGCTCCAGCTTTGCGATCCACTTACAACCCTTTTTCATAGTTCACCTCAAAAAACATGCAAACACATCTTGCAATCCTTTTTAATCCACCTTAAATAATATACCATAATCACATTTTTTGCAACTGCTAACTGTATTTTTCTCTTTTCTTTTTTGAAAACAGAGCGGTTTTCCCCTAATTTATGTAAAATTCTACATTTTTCGCTACATTGTGCTGTTTCTGCTGCGCTTACGAAAGCCCGAGGGCGTCTGCCCGAATACCCTTGAAAACACACGGTTAAAGCAGGAGACCTGTCCAAAACCGGACTCCAGCGCTATGCTCAGCACGCTGCTGTCCGTGTTCTTCAAAAGATGCGCCGCCTTTGCCAGCCGGGTCTGGATGATAAAATCCCGGACGGACATGCCTGTTTCCTTTTTGAAAACTGCCCGGAAATGGGATACGCTCATATGGCACACATCGGCAATCCGTGCCTGGCGCATCGCCTCCTGATCGGCAAAATTCTCACGGATGTACAATACCGCCGGCTTGATCTTCCCCACATAGCCCGTGTTCATAGCTTCTGTCCGTACAGCCCTTCCTACCCTGCCACATTCGATCAGCAGCTGCCCGGCAAGAAATTGCTGCTCTGCCGGGCTGTACGGATCCGGTGTCAGGATCGTATCCTTAAGCCGGTGGATGATATCCGCCAAACGGGGATGCTCCCAAGGATGAAACAACCCTGCAAAGCTGTCATTGCACAGCTGCCGCAGCTCCGGATCCGGCACAAAGCCGCTCTCGTTCAATATCCGGATCGGATCCAGGGATATCCAGTGCCACCGGGTCTCCACACCGGGTGCTGCCGCAGACAAATGGGGCACATCTGCCGGGATCACCTGCAGATCCCCTTCGGAATAGTGATAGATCCGGTTGTCAACATAGGTAAGCCCCTTTCCGCAAATGCAAATGCCGATCTCCATACAGCTGTGATAGTGCAGCGCCTCGATCACATTGGGCTGCAGCAAGCCGTTCATTTTCCCCCAGACCGGCTGGTAAGGTCCGTAATAGTTGTTCCGGTAATAGGCAGGCAGGATCCTGTCCGTCAGCGTATAGAGCACAGATATCACCCCTTTTCATTAGCATTATAGCAAAAAGAGTCTTTACTTTCAAGATATAAGCCGTAAACCAGCCCCGGAATCAGCGAAAAAGTCAAGTTCTGCAAAATTAGGCGTAGATTTCCTATGCCAGGTCTGCTATATTGGAATCGCAAAAAAACTGTATGGAGGGAAACCAAATGAAGAAATACGATATCGGCGCATTTGTTTGGCCTGCTTACACCGGCGACGATCTGCGCTCCAGAATGTTCTGGCCCGAGGGCTACGGCGAGTGGGAGACCGTCAAGGAGGCAAAGCCCAAATACCCGGGACATGAGTGGCCCAGAAAGCCCCTGTGGGGCTATGTAAACGAGGCAGACCCTGCGGTCATGGAGATGCAGATCGACCAGGCTGTCCGCCACGGTGTCAATGTGTTTATCTATGACTGGTACTGGTACGACCGCCGCCCCTTCCTGGAAAATTGCCTGAACGACGGTTTCCTGAAGGCTGCCAACAGCAGGGACATGAAGTTCTACCTGATGTGGGCAAACCACGATGCCACCCATCTGTGGGACCGCCGCCTGGCAAGCTCCGAGTGTGGCAACACCATGATCTGGACAGGTAAAGTCAACCGTCAGGACTTCGAGGAAATGGCGATCCGTCTGGTGGATAAGTATTTCGGCATTGAAAACTACTACCGGGTCGACGGCAAGCCCGTATTCATGATCTACGACCCCAACAACTTCATCAAGGGCTTCGGCAGCGTGGAGGCTGCTGCGGAGGCGTTAGTATGGTTCCGTCAGTTGGTCGCCGACAAGGGCTACCCCGGTGTGCATCTGCAGTTCTGCATCCGCGGCAGACGCAATCTGAACCTGACCGGCATCGACGGCTCTGCCGACCTGTCCTACGCTGAAATGATGGACAAATTCGGTGCGGACAGCTTTACCCACTACCAGTTTGTGCAGATCACTGACCCCACCGGCGATTACCTGAATGTTCTGGAAAAGGTCAGCGAAGAGTATGATCGTGTGGAAAGCGAATACCCCATGCCCTACTGCCCCCATGTTTCCTGCGGCTGGGACAACAACCCCCGCTACAGCATGGACGACATCCATCCCAGAGTCACCACCAACTGCACACCCGAGAATTTCGAGAAGGGTCTGCGCTTGGCAAAGCAGTACATGGACACCCACGAGGGCTGTCCCCTGATCACCATCAACTCTTGGAACGAGTGGACCGAAACCAGCTACCTGCAGCCTGACGACAAGTACGGCTACGGCTACCTGGATATGATCAAAAAGGTCTTTGTAGACGGAGAATAACTGACCGCAAGCAACGGGCTTGTCTCACAACGAGGCAAGCCCTTTTCCGCGCTGTAAATTCCAGTTTATCGAGCTATTTCAAATTACTGGCTGCACCCCCTAATGCCTTCCCCCGGGGGGAAGGTGTCAAAAATCTCTGATTTTTGACGGATGAGGAATGCGGGCAGAACGCTGACAGTAAGCACCAGAGTACCA
>JAZOSG010000214.1:0-5639 GCA_045657005.1 Faecousia sp. | reverse complement strand
AAGACCGGCAGCGCCGCCGATGTGCTGGCGGTGGATGCTTACATCACCCAGACCGAAGAGAAGCTGGGCATACAGCCCGGAACCGTTGGTCTGATGCCTCTGATTGAAACCGCAATGGGCGTGGAGAACGCCTTTGTCATTGCCTCTGCAACCAATCGTGTCAAAGCGCTGTTTTTGGGTGCGGAGGACTTAACTGCAGACTTGCAGTGCAAGCGCACCAAGGAAGGCCGGGAGATCGAATATGCCCGTACCCGGCTGGTAGTTGCTGCCCGGGCAGCCGGTATTGCTGTATATGATACACCCTTTACAGATGTGAATGATGACGAGGGGATCGTTAAGGATGCTCAGCTTGCCAAAGCCCTGGGCTTTACCGGTAAAGCATCTATTTCTCCGCGACATGTGGAGGTCATCAATTCTGTGTTCAGCCCCACCCAGAAGGATGTGGACTATGCCTATGAAGTCATGGATGCCATTACCCTTGCCAAGGAGCAGGGCAAAGGCGCTATCGCCCTGCACGGTAAAATGATCGACGCACCCATCGTTGCCAGAGCCCAGCAGACCATTGCTATGGCGCAGGCTTTGGGTATGGAAAGGGGGAACTGACTGTGAGCAAGCTGGTAAGCTCTATCAAAGAAGCGGTGCAGCTGGCAGGCTTAAAGGACGGCATGACCGTTTCTTTCCATCATCACCTGCGTAACGGCGATTTTGTTCTCAACATGGTCATGGAGGAGATCGCAAGTCAGGGCTTTAAGGATATCAATGTCAACGCCTCTTCTTTGTTTGATGTACATACGCCCCTTTTAGAGCATATTCAAAATGGTGTAGTCACCGGTATTGCTGCTGATTATATTGCGGCAGGGCTTGGAAGAGCCATTTCCCAGGGCATCCTTGCAAAGCCGGTGCAGTTCCGTACCCACGGCGGCAGACCCAGTGACATTTCCTTGGGCAGAACGCCTATTGATGTGGCGTTTATTGCCGCGCCTACCGCTGACCCTATGGGTAATTGCTCCGGAAAATACGGCAAATCCGCCTGCGGAAGTCTTGGCTATGCCTATGCCGATGCTATGTACGCCAAAAAGGTGGTTGTGATCACCGACAATCTGGTACCCTATCCTCTGCAGGACTTTTCCATTTCTGAGGATTGGGTGGACTATGTGGTAAATGTGGATGCCATCGGTAATCCCAAGGGAATCGTCTCCGGTACGACACAGATCACCCGTGACCCGGTGGGTTTGGTCATGGCATCCCACGCAGCCCAGGTCATTGCCCACTCGGGACTTCTGAAGGATGGCTTTTCCTTCCAGACCGGTGCCGGCGGCGCGTCTCTGGCGGCGGCAAAGTTCCTCAAGGATATCATGCTGGAAAAGGGTATTCAAGGCAGCTTCGGTCTTGGCGGCATTACCGGCTATATGGTGGACATGCTCCACGCCGGCTGTTTCAAGACGCTGATGGATGTGCAGTGCTTTGATCTGAAGGCTGTGGAATCCATCCGCACCGATCCCCGACATCAGGAGATCAGCGCCATGCAGTACGCCAGCCCCAGCAGCCGCTCTGCGGTAGTGGACAGCCTGGATGTGGTCATCCTGGGCGCTACAGAGATTGATACGGACTTTAATGTCAATGTCCATACCGATTCCAACGGCTATATCATGGGCGGCTCCGGCGGTCACAGCGATACCGCTGCTGGTGCAAAGCTTTCCATGATCATCGCCCCCATGTTCCGTGCCCGTCTGCCCATCGTTACCGACCGGGTCACCTGCATCTCTACCCCCGGTAAGGACATCGATGTACTGGTCACCCAGGGCGGTATCGCGGTCAACCCCAAAAATGCGGAGCTGATTGCTTCTTTGAAGGCAGCAGGTCTGCCGATTATCGATATCCACGAGCTGAAAGAAAAAACCGAGCGGATCACGGGCAAGCCCAGAAAGCTGCCCAAGGGCGACCGGGTGGTGGCGGAGGTCATCAGCCGGGACGGCGATCTGCTTGACAATATCTATAATGTACCTAAGTAAGGAGAGAAAGTAATGAGAGAAATTTCTGCACAAAAAGTCACAGAAGCGGTCAGAAAGCTGTGCATCAATGCCAACTGCTTCCTGCCCCAGGATGTGAAGGAACGGATCGAGTCCTGCCACGCAGCTGAGCCGTGGCCTCAGGCAAAGGAGATCCTGGAGCGGATCATGGAAAACTACCAGATCGCGGCAGACGGCGCACGCCCCATCTGTCAGGATACCGGTCTTGCCTGTGTGTTTGTTAAGATCGGACAGGAAGTCCATGTGGACGGCGATTTGGCGGAGGCGATCCACGAGGGTGTCCGTCAGGGCTATACCGACGGCTACCTGCGTAAGAGTGTTGTCCGGGATCCTCTGGATCGGGTAAATACCGGCGACAATACTCCGGCGATGATCTATTACGACATCGTCCCCGGCGATAAGCTGGAGATCACTGTTGCCCCCAAGGGTGCAGGCAGTGAGAACATGAGCCAGATCAAGATGCTCAAGCCCTCCGACGGTGTTCAGGGCGTGAAGGATTTCGTGCTGTGGGCGGTGGAGAACGCAGGTCCTAACCCTTGTCCTCCCATCGTGGTGGGTGTTGGTGTCGGCGGTACTTTTGACAAGGCTGCGTTCCTTGCCAAGAAGGCGCTGACCCGTGATCTGAACGAGCATAACCCGGATCCCTTCTGGGCAGATCTGGAAAAGGAACTGCTGGAGCGGATCAACGAGCTGGGTATCGGGCCTCAGGGTCTGGGTGGCAAGACCACTGCTTTGAGCGTGAACATCGAGAAAATGCCTACCCACATTGCGGCGCTGCCTGTGGCTGTCAATATCAACTGCCATGTGGCAAGACATGAGAAGGAGGTACTTTAATATGCCTATTTCCATTCAGACACCCTTGACCCGTGAGAAGGCACGGCAGCTCAAGTCCGGCGACAGCTGCCTGATCTCCGGCGTGATCTATACAGCCCGTGATGCTGCCCATAAGCGTCTGTGCGAGCTGGTGGCACAGGGCAAGGAGCTGCCCATGGATGTCAAGGACAGCATCATCTACTTTGTAGGTCCTACCCCTGCGCGCCCCGGTGAAGCCATCGGCTCTGCCGGTCCTACCACCTCTTACCGTATGGATGCCTACAGCCCCACTATGATCGAGCAGGGGCAGACCGGCATGATCGGCAAGGGCAAGCGCAGCCCTGAAGTTATTGCTGCTATGAAGGAGCATGGCGCAGTTTACTTCGGCGCCATCGGCGGCTGCGGCGCGCTGCTTTCCAAGTGCATTAAGAAGGCAGAAGTCATTGCTTATGATGATCTGGGCGCGGAAGCTATCCGCCGTCTGGAAGTGGAGGATTTCCCTGTGATCGTCATTATCGACAGCGAGGGCAACAACCTCTACGAAACCGGCAGAAACGCCTACCTGGCACAAAAGTAAAGAAAGCACCTGTGCGGCACCCAAACCGCACAGGTGTTTTTTGTGCGAATCCACAATGGGCTTTGCCTTGACAAACGGCCGGAGATTCCTTAGAATTATAATATATCAAACAAGGTGGTGGACCCTTTGGAGCAGTATTTCCGGATCGATCCACAATTGGATATTCCTATTTACCGGCAGTTGGTGGATAAGATCCGTGCTGCGGTGAAGAAGGGCGATATGATTCCCGGGCAAAAGCTTCCTACTGTACAGGAGCTGTCCGGGCAGCTTTGCGTTGCCAGAGGAACCATCAAGCGTGCCTATGATGAATTGGAGCACCAGGGCGTTCTGGAAAAGATCCAGGGACGGGGTACTTTCGTATGCTATCAGCCTGCCAATTCCGGCAGCCGCAAGGAACAGGCGATGGGCGCGATCGACGAATTACTGGACAAGCTGGAGGATATGGGCTTTTCGCCTATGGAGATCAATATTTTCCTGACTTTAAAGCAGCGGGAGCGGTCTGAGAACCTGTCCACAGTAAAGGTAGCCGTAATGGAGTGCAACCCGGAAAGCCTGTCTCAGCTGTCTGAGCAGCTGCGCAGCGTGAAGGGGATCGAACTCTACTCTTACCTGTTGGATAGTATCCAAGAGTATCCCTATAAGCTGGACGAAGAAATGGATCTTGTGATCACTACCGCAGAGCATGCGGAATATCTGGAAAGCATCCTGCCGGATCAAAAGAAGATCGCCCGGGTGGCACTGCGGTGGTCCTTTGCCACGCTGTCCGGGGTGATGAAGCTTCGGGCAGGGGACAGAGCAGGTATTTTGGCCTGCAGCGACCGCTTTGGCGACCTGGTGTATAATTCCTGCCGCAGCTATTCCAGAAATGTAGCATTTTTGCGTCCTCAGCTATTCTCTGCGGATCTGGATATCGATTCTTACCTTGCGGACAAGGATGCGGTTCTTGTTCCTTATGCCTATGAAAAATACTGTACTGCCGAGCTTTGCGACAGACTTCGCCGTTTTGAGAAAAAGGGGAAGCTGATTCTTTGCGCCTATGAAATGGATGAAGGCTCTTTTCTGTACCTGGAGGAGAAACTGCGGCAGCTGCGTCAGGATAAGTCTGTATGAGCGTTGCGCCGTATCTTTTTGAAAGTACGGCGCAATTTTTGCTGAAAATACAGGAAAATCAGGAGAACATATCCCTTTTGTTTCTTGACAAAAGGACTAGCACATTATACTATATAGGAGTAGTACAATTATAGCGGAAGCTATAAAAAATAAAATTGAGGTGTTAACATGGAGCAGCGAGAAAAGAAGGTTTTGGTCATTGGCGTGATCGGTGCCGATGTCCATGCCGTTGGCAACAAGATCCTCTACCATGCATTTACAGAAGCCGGCTTCGAGGTGGTGAACCTGGGCGTTATGGTCTCCCAGGAGGAGTACATCGCCGCAGCCATCGAGTCCGGTGCTGACGCCATTGTGGTGTCCTCCCTGTACGGTCAGGGCGAATTGGACTGCCGCGGTATGCGCGAAAAGTGTGACGAGGCCGGCCTGAAGGGCATTCCTCTGGTGGTCGGCGGCAACATCGTCATCGGCAAGCAGAGCTTTGAGGATGTGGGAAAGCGCTTCAAGGACATGGGCTTTGACCGGGCGTTCCCTCCCGGCACCGCGCCTGAGACTACCATTGAAGCACTGCGCGAGCTGCTGCATATGGACGGTGAGCAGGCGTGAAAGCTGTTCTGCTGATCGATTTTGGCAGTACTTATACAAAGCTGACCGCCGTGGATGTGGAGTCAGAAACACTTCTTGGCACGGCAGCGGCATACACAACGGTGCAAACGGACATCAACGACGGTTTGCGGCAGGGGCTTAAGCGCCTGGAAGAAAAAACCGGCAAGCTGGAATTTAGTGAATGTTTTGCCTGTTCTTCCGCGGCAGGCGGTCTGCGGATGGTTACCAGCGGTCTGGTGCCGGAGCTGACCGGCGAGGCTGCCAAGCTGGCAAGTCTTGGTGCCGGCGCAAAGGTAGTCGGTATCTATGCCTTCCAGCTGACAGAGGATGACTTGGAGGATATCAAAGCGGCAAAGCCGGATATTTTCCTGCTGGTAGGCGGCACTGACGGCGGTAATACCGAGTGCATTTTACATAATGCGAAAATGCTGGCGACCCTTGATTGCGATTTTCCCATCGTGATCGCAGGCAACCGCACCGCTGCCAGACAGTGTCAGCGGATCCTG
>JAZOSG010000213.1:0-6138 GCA_045657005.1 Faecousia sp. | reverse complement strand
AAAGCCATATAGGCTTTCGGGATTAAAGATCCAAGGAAATAAATTATCTCTTGGAGAACTGAGGTGCGCGACGTGCTGCCTTCAGACCGTACTTCTTTCTTTCCTTCATTCTGGGGTCGCGGGTCAGGAAACCTGCGGCCTTCAGAGAAGCGCGGTACTCGGGGTTCAGAGTTAGCAGGGCACGGGAGATGCCGTGACGGATAGCACCGGCCTGACCGGAAACACCGCCACCTGCGACAGTAACAACAATGTCGACCTTGCCGAGCATGTCGGTGGTAACCAGGGGCTGACGAACGACCAGCTTCAGAGTCTCCAGACCGAAGTACTCGTCGATGTCACGACCATTAATGATGATGGAACCGGTGCCATTCTCGTAAACGCGAACACGGGCAACGGAGGACTTGCGACGGCCAGTGCCGTAGTTATACTTCTTCTTGCTCTCGTACATAATCGATTACCTCCAAATCACAGGGTCCATGCTTCGGGCTTCTGAGCAGCATGAGGATGCTCGTTGCCCTTATACAGGTGCAGGCGGGTCAGAGCGTTACGGCCCAGAGTGTTCTTAGGCAGCATACCCTTAACGGCCAGCTCTATAGCGTAGTCGGAGCGGTTTTCCATCATGATGCGAGCCTTGGTTTCCTTCAGACCGCCGATCCAGCCGGATACACGGTAGTAGGACTTCTGCTCCAGCTTCTTGCCGGTCAGAATTGCCTTGTCGGTGTTGATGACGATGACGTAGTCGCCGCAGTCAACATTGGGGGTGAAGGTGGTCTTGTGCTTACCGCGCAGCAGGTTGGCAACAGTCACAGCGGTGCGGCCCAGGGGCTTGCCGGCTGCATCAATGACATACCACTTGCGCTCCACGGTCTCCTTTTTAGCGAGTGTAGTGGACATTATGCGTTCCTCCAATTAGGTAAAATATTTTGACAAATCCATATGCAGGCATTACAATGTCTGCAAAACGCTTGATTCTTATATCACAACAAAGTTTAATTGTCAACCAATTTTTGGACATTTTTTATAAAAACACATATAAACTTTCGAATGCTATTAAAATCTCTTGAAATCTCCAAAATGCTCGTTTCTTATTTTTCTAAATTTAGGAGGAAATCTGCATGCAAAAAATGATCGGACTAGTTCGTCGATGCGTGGAAGATTATAATATGATCCAGCCTGGTGATAGGATCGGGGTGGGTGTCTCTGGCGGAAAGGATTCCGTTGCACTGCTCGCTTTTATGGCTGAACTTAGAAAATTTAATTCCAACCCGTTTACACTTGAAGCAATTACAATTGACATGGGGCTGGGGATGGACTATGCAGAGATACAGAAACTATGCAAGTCCCTTGATATACCATTCACACTGGTAAAAACAGAAATTGGACCGGTGATCTTCGATTACCGTAAGGAAAAGAACCCTTGTTCTATGTGTGCAAAAATGCGACGGGGCGCACTAAATCAGGCGCTTTTGGATAGGGGACTTAACAAGCTTGCTCTTGGTCATCATTATGATGATGCGGTGGAGACCTTCATGATGTCTTTATTATATGAGGGGCGGATCAGTTGTTTCCAGCCGGTAACTAACCTTGACCGCACCGGCATTATTCAAATTCGTCCAATGCTCTACATTCATGAACAGACAATCGATCATTTCGTGAGTCGGCATGGTTTACCTGTATTGGAAAACCGGTGTCCCGTTGACAAGCAGACAAAACGAGAAGAAATCAAGAAGCTGATTTACGATCTTAGTAGGAGATACCCTGATTTGAAAGAGCGAATTTTTGGTGCTATGCAGCGCTTTCCGCTGCCTGAATGGGAGCCACAGGGTCGTTATAAGCGGCCAAGGGATGAATGAAGGTGTAGGGATTGGGGAATACTGCCAGCGGAGGCGGTAAAATGGTAAAAGGTATTTCCCGGCAGGTCATTGTTGTTCACTCGCCGGACCCTAAACTTTTTGAACAAGCAATATTTATTTTAAAGGATACTGCTGTTGGGCAGGAGGGGGTTACGGATGAAGCGTTGCTAAAAGAAGCGAAAAGGCTGATCAGTGCACATCCTGGGAGTAAAAGAACTGGGGTGTTCCCTTCAGGACCGGTCTGGGCGTGTTGTGGTGCGTTGGCAACGGCTATTCTTTGGCTTGTATCAGCTATCCTATGACTTGCGAAAACTGCACAACTGTGTTATAATCTCCCGGAAAAGGAGGTGTCAGCTGTGCGTATAGGTGCTATCGAAGTAAAAGACCCGCTTATCCTTGGTCCGATGGCTGGAGTCACGGATTGGGCTTTTCGTACAATATGCGCTGAAATGGGCGCGAATATAACTGTAACGGAAATGGTATCCTCCCGGGCGCTTGTATATCGCGATAAAAAGAGTCAGGCATTATTGCGCAAGAATGCTGGGAGCACATGCGGTGCGCAGATTTTCGGTAATGATCCTCAGATCATGGCACAGGCTGCAGTACTGGCACTTGAGATATCTAACTGCGATTTTATTGATATCAATATGGGTTGTCCTATGCCGAAGATTGCCAACTCCGGAGATGGCTGCGGATTGATGCGCACACCGGAGCTGGCCGGTCAGATCGTTGCAGAGGTCGTCAAAGCCGTTGATGTCCCCGTAACAGTCAAATGCCGCTTGGGATGGGATAAAGGGAATATCAATGTTCTGGAGTTTACGCAGAGAATGGAGGATAATGGTGCATCTATGCTCTGTATCCATGGACGAACCAGAAGCATGCTTTATTCCGGAACTGCGGATTGGGACACCATTGCAAAGGTCAAGCAGCAACGCACGATCCCGGTGATCGCCAATGGTGATATCACCAGTGCAGAAACAGCCCTCAGATGCAAAAAATGGACGGATGCTGATGGTTTGATGATCGGCAGAGCCACCTTTGGCGATCCTTGGATCTTTACACAGACAAAGGCGGCGCTTCAAGGGCTCGAGATTCCTCAGAGACCACCCCTTGCAAAGCGTGTGGATATTGCGGTACGCCAGTTTGAGCTTGCACTTGAGGATAAAGGTGAACACATTGCGTGCCTTGAGGCAAGAAAACACTTTGCGTGGTACCTTCGGGGCGTTGCCTACAGCAATTACTATAAGGAACAGATCTCGTCCATTCAAAATATGGAGGATGTATACCGTATTGCTGAGGGTATTCGCCGTGATTTGAAATAATTACATTGTATAGCTTTATTGCCGCTTCATATTCTAACCGAGAGGTGAGACTATGAAGCGGCGTTTGATATTTCTGATGCTATTGGTATTTGCACTTGTACAGCCGGCAAGGGCAGAGACGATTCGTTGGGTCGATTTTGGCGTGCCCTATGAATCTTTGAAGCTTGCTATGGATACGGATATTGCCACATATGAGCAGGAAAAGCATATTGACTGGATTGATATTTTGGCTCTCTCGGCTTGCAGAACAGGTGGCAAGTGCGGTCTTTCGTCTGTTAAGAAGGCTGTTCGGGATTTAAAGGGAGATAAGTCGCCAGATGAGCTTTTGGGAGATCTTTATAAGTACTACGGATATTATCATGAGGCATACTCGGCTGTTCTTGGTGGACTTCTTGGCGCGTATGCTATCGAAGTGGATGGCGAATGCAGAGCTGTATATGGTTTGAAAGCTTTCTCTCCAATTGCTGCCGGCTATAGTTACAGTCACTGCTCAGATTTTGGCAATAGCAGAACTTTCGGTTTTGCTCGCAAGCATTTAGGGAACGATTTGATGGGGAGTGCTGGAACGCCAATTGTTGCGGTTGAAGGTGGCGTCATTGAGGCGATGGGCTGGAACCGATACGGTGGATGGCGGATTGGTATCCGATCATTTGATTCCAAGCGCTATTACTATTATGCGCATTTGCAAAAGGATAAGCCGTTTGCACCTGGTTTACAGGAGGGTGACATTGTCCAGGCAGGTGACCTGATCGGCTTTATGGGCAGGACTGGTTATTCTGATAAACAAAATGTCAATAACATCGAAACTGTGCATCTGCATTTTGGAATGCAGCTTGTATTTGAGGAAAGTCAGAAAGAATGTAATTCTGAGATTTGGATCGATGTATATGACATCGTTCGACTGCTTAGCGCCCATAGAAGCAGCATCCGAAAAACAATGGATAGCTGGGAACGGGCATACCCATTTACGGATTTGGATACTGTTACCTATTCTGAACCGTGACCGTTATGAAAAATGTTTGAAAAATTGTGCCGCAGGGTTTGACAAAGCACTGCCCCTGTGGTATACTTACTCAGATAAATTTCAACAGGAGGAATTTGTGATGATGAGCGCGGCTGTAAAAATAAAGACCGTCGGTTGCTCCGTTGCTGATGTTTTTTCCTCTGGTTCTCCCGTGATGAAGGAATTGTCTTCTTTTGGCGTTCCTGAATATGTTGTTTTTCCCGGCTTTTGCGATGTGCATGTGCATTTTCGCGAGCCGGGTTTTTCTTATAAGGAGACCATGGAAACCGGTAGTAAGGCTTCTGCCAGGGGCGGGTACACCGCTGTATGCACAATGCCGAATTTAAACCCCGTGCCGGATAGCCGGGAGCACTTGAATCAGCAGCTTGAATTGATAAAAAAGAACGCGGTGATCCATGTATATCCCTATGGTGCGATCACAGTAGGGGAGCAAGGGGAGACGCTTGCGGATCTTGAGGATATGGCGCCGGATGTGATCGCCTTTTCTGATGATGGGAGAGGCGTCCAGAGCGATGATATGATGCGAGCGGCAATGCTGTGCGCAAAAGAATTGGGGAAAATGATCGTAGCGCATTGTGAGGTGAATAGCCTGCTTAATGGCGGCTATATCCACGCCGGCGAATACGCTCACAAGCGTGGGCACAAGGGGATCTGCAGTGCTAGTGAATATGAACAAATCGACCGCGATCTGCGCCTGGCTGAGGAAACTGGCTGCAAGTACCATGTCTGCCACATCTCTACAAAGGAAAGTGTGGAACTGATTCGCAGGGCAAAGGCAAGGGGTGTGGATGTGACCTGCGAAACTGCTCCTCACTACCTGGTGATGAATGATGGTGATCTGCAAGAGGACGGTCGGTTCCGAATGAATCCTCCTATCCGGAGTGAGAAAGACAGACTTGCGCTGATTGATGGAATCAAGGATGGAACCATTGATATGATCGCCACGGATCACGCTCCCCATAGTGCTGAAGAAAAGTCAAAGGGACTGGAAGGCAGTGCTTTCGGGATCGTTGGGATCGAAACAGCGTTTCCTGTCATGTATACCCACTTAGTAAAACCGGGCATCATCTCACTTGAAAAGCTTATTGAGCTGTTAGCGGTGAAGCCCAGAGAGCGGTTTGGTATTTCGCTGGGTCAGGACTATACGGTTTGGGATCTTAACAAAGAATTTACCGTTGATCCTGCTGAATTCATTTCCATGGGTAAGGCAACACCTTTTGCCGGTTGGAAGCTGTTTGGCGAATGTGTGATGACAGTTTGTGATGGAAGAGTTGTTTATAAGACGCATAAGGAGGACTAAGCATGGCAAAGAGAACAGATATTAAAAAGGTTTTGATTATTGGCTCTGGCCCGATCGTTATTGGTCAGGCTGCAGAGTTTGACTATGCCGGCACGCAGGCATGTCTTGCGCTGAAGGAAGAGGGCTATGAAGTGGTCCTGTGTAACTCCAACCCTGCTACGATTATGACGGATACTACTATTGCGGATAAGGTCTATATGGAGCCACTGACTTTGGAGTATATTGCCAAGATCTTGCGCTATGAGCGTCCGGATGCCATTATTCCCGGGCTGGGTGGTCAGACAGGACTCAATCTTGCCATGCAGTTGGAGAAGAAGGGCGTGTTGAAGGAGTGTGGTGTGGAGCTGCTGGGCACCAGCAGTGCATCCATTGAGCGTGCCGAGGACAGAGAACTGTTTAAGGAAATGTGTCAGACCATTGGTGAGCCTGTTATTCCTTCTGAGATCACTTATTCCATTGAGGAGGCAAAGGCAGCTGCTGACCGTATTGGCTATCCTGTTGTCTTGCGCCCTGCCTTTACGCTGGGTGGAACCGGCGGTGGCTTTGCCTATAACGAGGAAGAGTTGATCGAGATCGGACTGAACGCATTCAAGCTTTCACCTGTGCATCAGGTTCTGGTGGAAAAGAGCGTAAAGGGGT
>JAZOSG010000212.1:0-4600 GCA_045657005.1 Faecousia sp. | reverse complement strand
ATTCCCGGAATGCGTCAGCATTCCGGGAATTTTGTTGCTTGTTTATCCGAAAAATTACTACTTCAAAACTACTCTGCACCTGAAAAGAATGAAAATTTGTGCCAGATAAGGAAAAAAGCGCAGGAATCCTTGATGGATTGTGAGCATTTTTGACGCAATATGGCGCAAATTCACATCTTTTCAGGCGATGTTGCGCTACGGAGTGTCGCCCCAACAGCGCACTTTTTCTTTTTGAAGATAGCGATGATCTCCGGGGCGTAAACGATCAGCAGATACACCACCACGATAGGCACTACCAGATACATGTACCAGTATGTACCGGGAATGAGCTTCTGGAACAGCTCACACAGCGGATTATTCGGCGCGATGGAGTACATATAGTTGGCAAACACCACTTCGCCCTGCGGATTGCAAATATGCTCTGCAGTGCAGTAGCTGTTGATCGCCACATTGGCAAAATGCACCAGCGTGTAGATGCCCATGGTAATGCCTATCGTAGACAGGATGCATTTGGGATCTTTTTTCACATGCCCAAGGCTGACCATCAGAATAGGGAAAATGAATTCCACCACATGAGGGAAATAGTAGAAGAAAAAAGGCCAGCCCAGCAGCTTGGTTTCTGCCATCTCATTGTTCAGCACCAGCGCCGCCAGCGCACCCAGACACCACACTAAAAGCACATTGCCCAGGGTCTTATTTTTGGTAAACACCACAATGGGCAGCACCACCGCGTTAAAGGAGCACAGGTGCAGTGGCAGGTTCTCCAGTGGCGAACCGAAGGCAAGCAGATTGTACAAAATAGACGCGATGCCCAAAAAGGACAGAGGTCCCATCACCCAAAGCTGGAATTTCCGGCTGCGTCCTCTAAGGAGAAAATGCAGTCCGAACAGGGCTACCACTGCCAAAAGCAGGGTAATGATATGGGTAACGCTGAAAAATCCCCAGGTCATAGTGTATCCTCTCTGTCTTTTTAGATTTTACGAAGCTCCATGGTGACGGTGGCAAAGTCCTGAACGGCATAGTCCATAGCAAGACCTCTGTGCATCAGTAGGCTGCCGCTGTAGCGCTCGCCGGTCGCCACATCCTCGTAGACCGCCTCCGGGTCAAGTCCGCGCAGGCGCACCTTATCCTCCAGCTGTCGGTTATTGCGGATAATGGACAGCACCCGGCACGCCATCATAAACACATGGCTTTGATCCCCGGACACCACCTCCCAGATGCATTCGTTTGTCTCAAAGGGACTGCGCAGCCGGTGGAAGATACCCTCCCGGACCAGTGGCTGGATGTGCTTGGCAAAGGCAATCTGCGCTTTTGCTTCCTCCAGCTCCGCCTCGGTCATCTGGGCGATATCCAATTCATAACCGAACATACCGAAGTATGCCACATCGGCTCTGGTCTTCAGGCTGGTCACTCTGCCTACCTGATGGTTGGGTACAGGACTGACATGAGCACAGATGGTGCTTAAGGGGTAGCTTATGGAGGTAGAATACTGGATCTTCAGCCGGGCAATGGCATCGGAATTGTCGCTTGTCCAGATCTGGGGCATATATGCCAGCACACCGGGGTCAAACCGACCGCCGCCGGAGCAGCAGCCCTCAAAGAGGATCTGGGGGAAGCTTTCTGTCAGCCGGGACATGATATTGTAGTAGCCCAGCACATAGGCGTGGTGGAAGCCGTCAAAGGGTGCGTCGCAGACGATCCGGTTCATATCCCATTTGACATAAGTAATATTGGCACCCCGCAGCACATCGCTGATGACCTGCACCACATAGTCGCAGACATCTTCCCTGCTCAGATCCAGTACCCACTGGTAGCGGTACTCAATGGGTTCGATCTGAGGAACTCTGACCACCCAGTCGGGATGGGCACGGCACAGGTCAGAGTCGGGGCTGATCATCTCCGGCTCGAACCACAGACCGAATTCCATACCCATGGCGTTGATCTTCTCAGCAAGGCCGGAAAGGCCGTCGGGCAGCTTGCGCCGGTTGATGAACCAGTCACCTAAAGAGCTTTTGGCATCGTCACGCTTACCAAACCAGCCATCATCCAGCACGAACAGCTCAATGCCGACTTTTTTGGCATTTTCTGCCATAGCAAGAAGCTTCGGCTCGTCGAAATCAAAGTAGCAACCCTCCCAGCTGTTGAGCAGGATGGGGCGGTGTTTTTTTGTCCAAGTGCTTCGCATCAGGTGATTTGTGTAAAGCCCGTGGTACTTATGAGACAGCGCGCCAAAGCCCTCATGGCTGTAGCAGATCACGCTCTGGGGTGTCAAGAATTCCTCCCCGGGGGCGAGCAGCCAGCTGAAGGACTGGTCACTGATGCCCTGCTGGATCCGGAGTCTGCCTGCCCAGTCCATCTGGGCAACGGTGGAATGGTTACCGGAATAGATCAGGTTAAAGCCGTAGACCTCGCCGTGAGTCTCGTCTGCACCGGGGGTAGTAACCATGACGAAGGGGTTGTTCCAGCGGCTGCCCCGACCGGTATTGTCGCAGATCTCCAAGATCGCACCCTTACTGATGGCTGTCTTTTCCATGCCCCGTTCTCTGCCCCAGTCACCACAGAAGTGGATCAGGTCGTACTTACCCTGAGGAAGATCCACATTGGCAGAATAGGCAGACTGCAGCTCAATGGGCGCATCCGCCTTATTGACGATCACCGCGCTGCGGGCGATCACATCATATTCTTCAAAAACTACATAGTATAAAAGCACCTCAAGACCGACAGTCTCGTCGGCAAGCACCACTTCCAGAGTATCCACCTTGCCGTCGCCTGCAAACAAGGTGGGCATTTGGGCCATCTGGAACGCCTGTCCCTCCAGGACACGGCAGTCCTGATACTTCAGGCACACGATACTGTTGCCCAGAGCGTTTACCAGTTGGAATGCCGGGTGTCGCTGGTCACTGCGCCCGTAAGAGGGATACTCCTGAGGCAGGGAGCTTAGGTGGGGGTGCTTATCGGTGCTGACGATGACCTGAAACGCCTCTTTGCGCAGCTTTTCCTCCCGGGAATAGTCCCAGTCAGCGATCCTGCGTCCAAAGTGGAAGGAAAGCAGGTCCTCCTCCTCGTTGCGGTACATCACATAGCTGACATTCTTGGTTTGCAAATGGATCGTTTTTCCGTTTTGAATAATCATTGTGTTTCTCCTCAAAGATCTTGTTTACAAGCATCATTTTACCTTTTTGTACCTGCGCTGTCAAGAAAGAAACATTTTGCCATATTCCGGGTCTTTTTGTCTTGTTTAAACAAGAATTCTATGTTATAATGTATAAAATTATGCATAGGAGGCGTTTTTATGCAGTTTGATGTAAACCATCCGTTGCTTTTTATTATGGCCGGGATCCTGGTGGCAGTGGTGCTTGCCCAGTCCGTTTATTTTCTTGTCAAGGCCTTGCGCCGGAGCAAGGCACTGGGCATGGATCAAAAGAAGATCCGCAAAACCATGATCAGTGCTGCCATTTTCACAGTTGCTCCGGCAGTTGCCATCGTCATCAGCGTCATGGTGCTGAGTAAAACCCTGGGACTTCCCCTGCCCTGGCTGCGGCTGAGCGTGGTAGGCTCCATGAGCTATGAGACCGTCGCCGCCACCAATGCCCTCAACGCCATGGGTCAGACCCTGGGCTCCAGCGATCTGACCGCCCAGCAGTTTGTCAATGTGCTGATCGTCATGACCATCAGTATCATGCTGGGCATCTGGCTGGTGCCGCTGATCGGCAAAAAACTCCAGTCCGGTATGAAGTCCCTTTCCAATCGGGATGCCAAGTGGGCAGATATTTTCCAGAACTCCCTGTTCATCGGCATGATCGCCGCCTTCCTGGGCTTCGTCTTCTGCGATGTGGCTCGGCTGTGGGATCCTGCCTCCCGGTTCGTCACCGAAAAGGTTTTGGAAAACGGTGTAGAGGTCAAACAGCAGGTAGCTGTTTCCGCCACCTCCGGTCTTGTGCCGGTTTGCGTGATGGCGGTCTCCGCACTGGTGATGGTCGTCTGCGGACTTCTGATGCGACTGCCTAAAATGAAGTGGCTTTCTGAATACGCGCTGCCCATCAGCTTGATCGTGGGTATGGCTGCCGCCATTCCCCTGACTGCGATCTTAGGTTAAGGAGGATACGGCTATGAAAAAAGAAATGTCTTATCTGGACTCTGTCCACCGGGACGGTCGGATCTGGAATCTGAGCGTGATGGTTTTGCTTTTGGCGTTTCCTGTTGCAGTGTGCCTGATCTTCGGTGTGCTGCCTGAATGGAACGGACTTTTGATGGGTCTTCTCGCCACCGCCCCCATGTACTGGGCTGTAGGTGCTATCGAGACTGTTACTTATGTCCCCATGCTGGGTGCCGGCGGCTCGTACCTAAGCTTTGTTACCGGCAATATTTCCAATTTAAAGCTGCCCTGCGCCCTGAACGCCATGGAGCAGAACGATGTCAGCGCCAACTCTGAGGAAGGCGAGGTGGTCTCCACCATTGCCATCGCCGTTTCCAGCATCGTCACCACCTTGATCATCATTGTGGGCGTTGTGCTGATCGTGCCCCTGCCCCCTGTGCTGCAGGCACCTGCTCTGCAGCCTGCCTTCGACCAGATCCTGCCCGCCCTCTTTGGTGGCCTGGG
>JAZOSG010000211.1:0-4023 GCA_045657005.1 Faecousia sp. | reverse complement strand
TGATAAGAAGATACTGCTCAAAGAAGTGACGGAATAAATTATGAAACCACAGGACAATTATAAGATTCAGCTTACCCAGGCGAAAAAGCTGTTTTTAACGTATGACCAGCAGGAGCTGATCCGGCGGTGCCGGCTGCGCTTTGATGAGACCTATCTCTACACCGCTATGCTCTCAGTGCCGTACCGTATTAACCGGCAAACCGGCGATATGGAGCGGCTGCAGGGTGACAGCTGGGTAGACGGCAATTCTTTTGGCGAGGTGATGACCATGCTGGACTGGCTCTGCGACAGCAGAGGTGACCGCTATATCACCGGACGCTGGATCAATATCGTCACCCATGGGCATTATTTTCACAGAGCCCTACAGGAAGAAACAAGCGACCCCACTGCAGCGCTGTTCGACAAAAGTCCGGAAGCTTTTTGCAAAGCCTGCGAAGCCATGGGCGGCGAAAAGCTGTCCGGTGCGGACATTGGCTATGCCATCGAATTGATCGACGGACTGCGGATCCTGGTGCAGCTGTGGCATGGCGACGAGGAATTTCCTCCGAGACTGCGCTGCTTGTGGGATGAGAACACTTTGCGTTATCTGCGCTATGAAACCACATGGTTTGCCCGGGATCTGCTGATGGAACGGATCAAAGAGCAGATGAAGCTCTGGTTGTAATCTGATAAAATTTTTGAATTTATAAAAAATCCCCTTAGGTAAGGGGTTGCTTGTGACGCTGGGTGATGTGCTACGATAGCAGCGTCAGGAGGTGAAAGCTATGTCAAAATACACGACCGGAGAAATTGCGAAGCTCTGCGGTGTCACGGTCAGGACTGTCCAGTATTATGATTCCCGGAATATTCTCGTCCCCAGCCAACTGAGCGAGGGTGGGCGGCGTCTGTATTCGGAGGAGGATCTGAAACGGATGAAGATCATCTGTTTCCTTCGGGAACTGGATCTGCCGCTGAGTACGATCGCGCAGCTGCTTTCAGAGGCGCACCCGGAAAAGGTCATCGACTTGTTGCTGCAGCAGCAGGAAAATGGCTTAAAAGCCGAGATCCAGGAGCGTCAGGAAAAGCTTGCAAAGCTGGAACAGCTGAAACGGGGCATCAGGAGCATAGAAAATTTTTCGGTTGAATCTATCGGTGATATAGCGACCATTATGGAAAACAAGAAACAATTGCGCCGTATTCGCTGGACGATGCTGGGCGTGGGACTGATCTCTGAGGCTTTTGAGATCGTCACGATCCTGCTTTGGGTGATGAAAGGCATTTGGTGGCCGTTTGTATTTGTGGGTCTGCCTGTGATGATCGGACTGTGCAGCTGGATCTCGTGGTACTACTTTACAAATGTTGCCTATATTTGCCCGGAGTGCCACCAGGTATTCAAGCCTAAATTCAAAGAGGCCTTCTGGGCAAACCATACACCGACTACCCGAAAGCTGACCTGCTCCAATTGCGGACATAAAGGCTTCTGCGTAGAAACCTACGGCGGAAAAAACGAAAGCTAAGATGAAATTTCCCGGAATTGGTCACAAGATCAGTTCCGGGAAAAGCTTTTTCTGCGGCAGAGAATGGAGCCTCCCTTGAAAATAATATTAAAATAGGGGTTGACAAATGTTACCGGAGGATGTATTATATGGAAGTGGTTAGCCAAGGCTAACAATATTTTTGCACAGCAGTTAGCCGCTGCAAACTAACTGTTGCTGATGATTTCTAAGTCAGGTAGTACATATGAATCTATTACAGGCTGAGAGTGATCAGCCAATTGCCTTTTGACTAGTGGTTAGCGTCGTCTAACCAAAAATGTAATGTTACAGTAATTTCTGTTAGAAGTTGAAACAAAGAGGAGGAATTTTGAAATGAGAATTGCTTTTGCGGGCAATCCCAACTCCGGTAAGACCACCATGTACAATGCTCTCACCGGCCGTAACGAAAAAGTCGGCAACTGGGCAGGCGTGACGGTTGATAAGAAAGAAGCGCCTATTAAGAAGGCTTATGCAGGGGATCTGGAACTGATCGCTGTTGGCCTTCCCGGTGCCTACTCCATGTCTCCCTTCACTTCCGAAGAGAGTATCACAAGCGCCTATGTTAAGAACGAGGATCCCGATGTGATCATCAACATCGTGGATGCCACCAACTTAAGCCGCAGCCTGTTCTTTACCACGCAGCTGCTGGAGCTGGGCATTCCAGTTGTTGTTGCGCTGAACAAGCATGACATCAACGAGAAGAAGGAAACCAAGATCAATGTTGCGCTACTTTCTGAGAAGCTGGGCTGCCCCGTAGTTGACACCACCTCCACCACCGGCGACGGTCTGAAGGAGATCGTGCAGGCCGCAGTGGCTTTGGAGGGCAAGGATCAGGACGCACCCTACAACCAGGGCAATGTGGATCTGACCGATAAGCGGGAAGTTGAGGCTGCTGACCGTAAGCGTTTCGACTTCGTCAATAAGATCGTTGCCAAGGTCGAGACCCGTAAGGTCCTGACAAGAAATAAGAATTCCCAGGATAAGATCGATGCTGTGCTGACCAACCCTGTCGGTGGTCTGGTGATCTTCGCTGCGGTTATGTTCCTGGTGTTTCAGATATCCCAGGCTTGGGTCGGTCCCTGGATCGCTGAAGGTTATGAGTTTGCAAACGGCTTTACCATTCCCGGATTGGTCACCCTGATCGATACGTTTAAGGAATGGGTGGCAGGATTGCTGGAAAATGCAAATCCCTTCCTGGCAGCGCTGCTGACAGAAGGCATCATCGGCGGTGTCAGTGCCGTTGTTGGCTTCCTGCCTCTGGTTATGGTCATGTACTTCCTGATCTCCTTGCTGGAGGACTGCGGCTACATGGCCCGTGCCACCGTCGTTCTGGATCCCATCTTCAAGAAGGTCGGTCTTTCCGGCAAATCTGTGATCCCCTTCATCATCGGCACCGGCTGTGCTATCCCCGGCGTTATGGCTGCCCGTACTATCCGTAATGAGCGTGAGCGGAATGCTACCGCTATGCTGGCACCCTTCATGCCCTGCGGTGCAAAGCTGCCTGTTATTGCTTTGTTTGCCGGCGCGTTCTTTGATGAGGCATCCTGGGTCGGTACGCTGATGTACTTTGTAGGCATCGTGCTGATCCTGCTGTGCGCTCTGTTGGTCAACAAGGTTGCAGGTCACAAAAACCGCAAGTCTTTCTTCATCATCGAGCTGCCCGAGTATAAGGCTCCTTCTGTGAAGCGTGCCTGTATGGATATGCTGAGCCGTGGCTGGGCATATATTGTCAAGGCAGGTACGATTATCCTGCTGTGTAATGCAGTCGTGTTTATCATGCAGTCTTTCAACTGGAATCTCCAGTTGGTCGAAGAAGGGGCTGAAGCCACCTCAATTCTGGCCTCTATCGCAAACCCCATTGCTGTGATCCTGGTGCCCATTATCGGTATTCAGGCATGGCAGTTGGCTGCAGCGGCTGTTACCGGCTTCATCGCTAAGGAAAATGTGGTAGGTACGCTGGCAGTCTGCTACGGCATTTCCAATTTGATCGACACCGATGCGCTGGAAATGGCAGAGGGTGCAGGCGCTGAGGTCGCTGCTGTTTTCGCCATCACCAAGGTGGCTGCGCTGGCATACCTGATGTTCAACCTGTTCACACCTCCCTGCTTTGCCGCTATGGGTGCTATGAACAGTGAGATCAAGAACAAGAAGTGGCTGTGGGGCGGCATTGCACTGCAGCTGGGTGTTGGTTATACCCTGGGCTATCTGGTCTATACCGTCGGTACACTGATCACTGCTCCTGCTACACTGAACATTACTGCAGCCATCTGCGGCGGCGCGGCTGTGGCAGTGATGGTTACTGTTGTGTCGGTACTGATCAAGAAGAGCGACAAGAGTTTGCAGAAAGAGTACGCGCTGAGCGGTAGGTGATTGCCTATGAAGCCTATTGATGTTATTGTCATAGCGGTCATCGCTGTGATCATTGGGCTTGTGAT
Organism: Faecousia sp.; assembly: GCA_045657005.1. Lineage (GTDB taxonomy): Bacteria > Bacillota > Clostridia > Oscillospirales > Oscillospiraceae > Faecousia. Next base: position 74 of record JAZOSG010000211.1, on the reverse strand, counting down.
ATTCTACATTCACAGATCCAAGAAAAAAGGCGTTAAGTGTATCGGTTGCCCCGATGGTGGGAAATGCGCCGGTA
>JAZOSG010000210.1:0-14354 GCA_045657005.1 Faecousia sp. | reverse complement strand
TAGGTAGGCGTACAGGTTTTCCAGCACCACATAGTTGATATCCGTTCCCAGGTGGCGCACGGAGGCATCCAGCAGATGCAGATCATTCTGCATGCAGATCTTTTTGAACTTGGAGCCGGCGGTGGAGTAAAGCTTTGTCCCCTCGCCGCCAAAGCGCATATTGATGTCATCCACATAGTGCATCAGCTCCAGCGCCTTTTTCTTGCCGATGTACTCATAAAGCGTACCGCCAAAATCGTTGGTGATATTATACTTTCCGTCAGAAAACGCACCGGCACCGCCGAAGCCGCTCATAATGGAACAGCTTTTACAGCCAACGCAGGACTTGATCCTCTCGCCGTCGATGGGGCATTTGCGCTTATGCAGAGGATTGCCTGCCTCAAACAGCCCAATTTTTAATTCAGGACTGCGCTGGGTCAGCTCATAAGCAGAAAAAATACCGCCGGGACCCGCACCGATAATAATTACATCGTAGTTCATATTGCGACCTCCGCAAAAAAAGAATGGATGCCCACTGGTTTCGTAAAAAACCGGTAGACAACCATTTAAGGTGGTTTGTAGAAACGCTCAACCATATTATGAGCCTATACCTGTAATCCTTCCGGGCTACGATATCATATATTCGCCAAAAATGCAAGGTTTATTTTTCTTTTTATATGCAAATTGAATAGTTCTTGCATTTTTTAACTGTATCGGATATAATATGCCCAACAGCAGCTTTGCGTGTTTCTGTATCAAACACGGCAGGCTGCTTTCTTTGCAGAAAGAGAGTGATCCTATGAGCAGAAAATTCCGTCTTTCCACCGCACTGGATATCGACGATCTTTTGATGGAATGTACCGGCTATGCTATCCAGCTTGCCAATGAAAAATATAAATTTGACCCTCCCCTGAGCATTTATGAGGTAAAACACTGGGGGCGGCATGGCACCCGTGTGGATGTGATCTACGAGTACTTCAACGATCCGGATTTTTACAGGACGCAGCCTGTCTACAAGGGCGCTAAGGAATTTGTGCGCAAGCTGTCGGGGATGACGGAGGTTTTCGTTTCCACTGCCATTCCCCCGGAATTTATGGGCATTCGGGCAAAACGCATTATGGAGGAATTCCCGGAGATCCCGGCAGACCATATTTATATGGGCTCCCGTAAGGATAAGATCCAGGTGGATATTCTGTTTGACGACGGCATGCACAATATTCTCGGCTCCAGCGCAAAGTACCCCATTTTGATGCGCCGTCCCTGGAACCGGGATGCCACCGGCATGCTGGCAGTCAACAACTATGATGAATTTTTGAAGCTGGTGGAGGTCATTGCCGACAGCTACAGCATCAAAAAAGAAGCCTCTCCCCTGACAGAGCCCAGCATCGTGGTGCTGGTAGGTCCCTCCGGCAGCGGTAAATCCAAGATCGCATCCCGGGTCCTTGCCCAGACGGACCGATTCCAAAAGCTGGTCAGCTATACCACCAACGACCCTACCGCATTGGAGCAAAACCAGTGGTACAACTATGTTTCCCTGGATACCTTCCACCAAATGTGCGACAGCGGTGAGATGTTCCAATCCACTATGTACGCTGGGCATGGCTACGGCTCCCGGAAGCAGGATGTGGAAAAGATCCTTGCCCAGGGCAAGCATGTTTTGACCACCATGGATATCTGCGGTGCTATGTCCCTGAAGACCCATTTTAAAAATGTGATAACTATTTATATCAAACGGGAAAAGAAGGCGCTTATGACTTCGATCCTGCGGAAAAACTCTTCCATTGAGGACAAGGTCAACCGGCTCATTGCCATTGAGTCAGAAAAACAGAACGCGGAGATCTGCGATTACCTTGTGCAGTTTGACAGCTATGATGAGGCGGCGCAGAAAATCCTTCAGATCCTCGATCAGTAGTTGAAGATTTTTGTATTCTATAGTATAATATTCAGAATACAGAAAGAAAGGACAAGTAAGCCTTGAAAAAGATCTGCATATTATTGGTTTTGTGCCTGCTGCTGGTGGGTTGCAGCCCTGCAACCACGGCAGATGGCAGCACGCCCTCCCAGTCTACAGGCGATACGCTGCAAAGCTCCGTTGAGACTACGCTGTCTGATACCCATACCCCGGGTACTGACAACACCGATGGCACACAGGGTACTGGGGATTCCCCCCAGACATCTTCCCCCACTACCCAACAGCAGGGACAAACAGCAAATCCCTCTATAGACCCTACTACCGCGCCGAACCCCTCCGTCCCCCAGGGAAACAGCAGCTGTAAAAGCCATGTGGACGCAGGCAACGACGGCAAGTGCGACACCTGCGGTGTTTCTACACTGGTGATCATCGATTTTTACAACATCAACGATCTCCATGGCAAGATCGCAGACGCAGACACCCATCCGGGTGTAGACGAGCTGACAACCTATTTAAAAAAAGCAAAAAAGACCGACGATCATGTGGTCTTACTCAGCACCGGCGATATGTGGCAGGGCAGCTCAGAGTCCAATCTGACCCAGGGGCTTTTGACCACCGACTGGATGAATCAGCTGGACTTTGCCGCTATGGCCATGGGAAACCATGAGTTTGACTGGGGCGAAGCTCCGGTGGAAAAGAACGATGACTTGGCTGAATTCCCCTTCCTTGCCATCAATATCTATGACCGGGCAACCAACAAGCAGGTATCCTACTGTAAAAGCTCTGTAATGGTAGATAAGGGCGGTGTGCAGATCGGCATTATCGGTGCCATTGGCGATTGCTACTCCTCCATCTCCAAAGACAAGGTGCAGGACATTTATTTTAAAGTAGATAACGATCTGACCCAGCTGGTAAAAAAGGAATCCACAAAGCTGCGCAGTCAGGGCGCTGACTATATCGTGTATCTGCTCCATGATGGCTACGGCGAAAGCAAATCCGCCACCGCTACCAGCATCCGCAGTTCCGATATCGATCACTATTACGACACCGACCTGTCCAATGGCTATGTGGATCTGGTCTTTGAGGGACATTCCCATCAGCGCTACATTCTTAAGGATGAATACGGTGTCTACCACCTGCAAAACAAGGGCGACAACAAGGGCATTTCCCATGTGGAAGTCTCCATCAACACCGCCAACGATACCACCAAGGTCCGTAACGCAGAGCTGATCACCACCGGCGTGTATGCCAATATGGCAGACGATCCCATCGTGGAGGAGCTGCTGGATAAGTACAAGGAGGATGTTTCCGTCGGTACTGATGTTCTGGGTAAGAACGCAAGATCCCGCAGCAGCAAGGAGCTTGCACAGCTGGTGGCTGACCTGTACTACAAAAAAGGCATGGAGCTGTGGGGCGATGAGTACGACATCGTACTGGGCGGCGGTTTTATGTCCGTGCGCAGTCCCTACAATCTGGATGCCGGCGATATTACTTACGGCATGCTCTATTCCCTGTTCCCCTTTGACAACGATCTGGTTCTGTGCTCCATCAAGGGAAGTGATCTGAAAAACCGCTTCTTCGAAACGGACAATGACCGGTACTACTTAAGCTACGGCGAGTATGGCAAGCAGGTAAAGAAAAACATTGATCCCAACAAGACATATTACATCGTGGTGGATTCTTACTCCTCTGTTTATGCGCCGAACCGGCTTACAGAGATCGCACGCTACGAGGAAAAATACTACGCCCGGGATATGCTGGCGGATTACGCAAAGTCCGGCGGCTTCCAAAAATAAATTCATCCAAAAGGAGTTATCAATATGGAACTTTCTGAAATTTTGGCAAAATGTGACCACACCCTTCTGGCTCAGACTGCCACCTGGGAAGACATCAAAGCAATTTGCGACGACGGCATGAAGTACAGCACTGCCTCTGTCTGCATCCCTGCCAGCTTTGTTAAGCAGGCAAAGCAGTATGTGGGCGACAAGCTGGCGATCTGCACCGTTATCGGCTTCCCCAACGGCTACGCCACCACCGCCGCCAAGTGCTTTATGGCACACGACGCAGTATCTAACGGCGCTGACGAGGTGGATATGGTCATCAACATCGGCTGGGCAAAGGAGGGCAAATGGAGCGAGCTGACCGAGGAGATCCGCCAGATCAAAGCCCACTGCTGCGGCAAATTGCTGAAGGTCATCATCGAGACCTGCCTGCTGACTGACGAGGAGAAGATCCAGATGTGCAAGGTGGTCACCGATGCCGGCGCAGACTATATTAAGACCTCCACTGGCTTCTCCACTGCAGGCGCAACCTTCGCCGATGTGGCACTGTTTGCCGAGCATGTAGGCCCCAATGTGAAGATCAAAGCAGCCGGTGGCATTTCCAGTCTGGAGGATGCGGAAAAGTTTATCGCGCTGGGCGCTTCCCGTCTGGGCACTTCCCGGATCGTCAAGCTTGCCAAGGCTATGGAAGCCGGCACAACTGCCAAAAATGACGGCAGCTACTAACAGAAAGGATAATGTGTTATGTTAACTACACCGACCCCTCATATCAGTGCAAAGCCCGGTGATTTCGGCAAGACCGTTCTGATGCCCGGCGATCCCCTACGCTCCAAGTTTATTGCGGAAAACTTCCTGGAAAATCCGGTGCTCGTGAACAACGTTCGGGGTGTCCAGGGCTACACCGGTACCTACAAGGGGGTCAAGGTCTCGGTCATGGCCTCCGGTATGGGTATGCCTGCCATCGGCATCTACTCCCACGAGCTGTACAACGGCTATGGCGTGGAAAATATTATCCGGGTCGGCTCTGCCGGCTCTATCCAGGAGCACATCAACCTGTACGACCTGGTGATCGCCCAGGGCGCTTGCACCGACTCCAATTTTGCCAGCCAGTTCCATCTGCCCGGCACCTTTGCTCCCATTGCGTCCTACGAGCTGCTCAGCGCCGCTGTAGACGCCGCAAAAGAAAACGGAGCTGTCTACCATGTGGGCAATGTAAACTCCTCTGATGTATTCTATGGAGATCATGTGGGTGTTCCTGAGGGACTGGACAGCGTTTACGGTCTGAAAAAGATGGGCGTTATGGCACTGGAAATGGAAGCTGCCGCCCTGTATATGAATGCTGCACGGTACGGCAAGCGGGCGTTGTGCATCTGCACCATCTCCGACCACGTGCTCAAGGGCGTGGAGACCACCTCCGAGGAGCGGCAGACCGCTTTTACCACCATGATGAAGGTGGCTCTTGATGTGGCAGTTGCCATGGAGAATAAATAATTTAACACCAAAAAAGAGGTGCCCAAGGCACCTCTTTTTTATTGTCAGCGGATGCCGATGGCTGTCAGAACCTGGGTTGAGGTTTCCCCACTGTAACGGTACGCCATTTCCTCCAAGGTAAAGGGCAACACCTGGTCGCCGGTGAGGCAGATCAGCCGGTAATTCAGCCGCAGCCGTTCTCCGCTTTTTTCCAGAGATGCCCGGATGGATGGCTTTTTCACCCGGTGGCAGCCGGAGAGGATCTCCTCCAGCGAACCAAACTGCTGCAGCAGCGCAGCTGCGGTCTTGGGCCCGATCTTATCCGCACCCTTGATATTATCTGCGGTATCCCCTGTCAGGGATTTGAAATCCGCGTATTGCGCCGGGTCGATGCCCAGCTTTTGGCGTATGTATGCAGGATCACAAAGGATAGACCTGTCTCCCCGATACCGCAGCACCCGGACATTTTCTGTGATCAGCTGGAAAAAATCGCTGTCCTGGGACACAACGGTAAGTCGGTTGTCCGTTCCGTATGTAAGCGCATAAGTAGCGATCCAGTCGTCTGTTTCGCAGACAGCAGTCTCCTTATGGCAGATCCCCAAATAGTCCAGCGCTGCGTAAATATCCGGCAGCTGAGAAAAGGGTGTTTCCTCCTCCGGCAGTTGGCTGAGATCCTCCCGGTTTGCCTTATAGGCTTCGTCCAACTGACACCGCTCATTGGCACATTCTCCGTCGAACAGCACCGCTACATGGGTAGGCTTGACCCAGCGGATGATCTTCAGCAACGCTCCCACAAAGCCCAGAGTCCCCTGGATGGGTCTTCCTTGAGAATTTACGATCCGGGCAGGCATGCCGTAGAACATCTGAAACAGCAGATTGCTGCCATCGACGATGAGAATATTATCCATTTTCGTAAATAGCTCCTTTGTGCTATATTTCCATTGCGAAAAAGTTAGAATTATGCTACAATGGCTTTATTATAAACCATAGACCATGTGGTTGCAAGTGAGGTTTACTATGTTTGAACAAGTACTGCAGGCGATCCGGGAATTTGATCGGATCATCATTCACCGCCATGGCCGTCCCGATGGAGATGCGATGGGCAGCCAGATCGGATTGAAGCATATCATTTTAAAGAATTTTCCCCATAAGGAAGTTTACACCGTCGGCGACAACCCCGGATTCTTCGGCTTTATGGAAGGCAGTGTGATGGACGAGATCCCCGACAGTACCTATGAAGGTGCTCTTGCCATCATTTTAGACAGCGGCTCCCGATCCATGATCAGCGACGACCGTTACGCACTGGCAGCTAGGACTGTCCGGCTGGATCACCACATCTTCTGCGAAAAAATCGCGGACATTGAGATCGTCGACACCAGCTTTGAAAGCTGCTGCGGACTGATCACCGAATTTGTTTCTCAGACCGGTCTGCAGTTGGATCCGCTGTCAGCAAAATCCCTGTACACCGGTATGGTCACCGACTCCGGGCGCTTCCGCTACGACGGCACCAATGCCCGTACCTTCCGGCTGGCTTCCCTGCTGATGGAACAAGGCTTTGATACCAATGCGCTGTTTCGGGATCTGTACGCGGACGATTTTGCCTCCAAGCAGCTCAAGGCGCAATTTATCCTCAAGATCCGTTTCACGGAAAAGAATGTGGCTTACATCTATACGACCCTTGATGAGCTGCAGGCGCTGCCTGTGGATACCTTCACTGTTTCCAGAGGCATGACCAACACCATGGCCGATATCAAGGGCGTGGATATCTGGGTCAACTTCACAGAGACCGAAAAGGGTGTGCTGTGTGAGCTGCGCTCCAGCAAATATAACATCAATCCCATTGCCGTAAAATACGGCGGCGGCGGTCATGCCAAAGCAAGCGGCGCTACCGTTTTGGACAAAGAAACCGCTATGGCAATGCTTAAGGATCTGGATGCCATGACAGGAGAGACAATATGAATTTACAGATCAAGAAGACAATCTTAGAAAAAATCAAGCAGTATGACAGGATCTTTCTGTTTCGCCATGTGCGCAATGACGGCGATTGCGTCGGCGCCACCAAGGGTCTGAAGGAGATCATCCACGCCACCTGGCCGGACAAAGAGGTATATCTTATCGATCAGGATACCGCCGCTTATCTGGAATTTATGGGTCCCGAGGATGCCCCCGTGCCGGAGGACATGTACCGGGACGCTCTGGGTATCGTGCTGGATACCGCTTCAGAAGCCCGGATCTCCAACAAGAACTACAAGCTGTGCAAGGAGCTTATCAAGATCGACCACCATATCCCTCTGGAAAGCTACGGCAACTACATCTGGGTGGAGGAAGAGCGCTCCTCCTGCTGCGAGATGATCGTGGACTTTTACGACACCTTCCGGGAAGAGCTGACCCTTAGCACCCTGGCTGCGACCCATCTGTACACCGGCATGGTCACCGACTCCGGACGGTTTAAGTACAGCGGTGTCAGCGGCGATACCATGCGCGCTGCCGGTGTGCTTTTGGATGTGGGCGTGGACACGGATACGCTGTTTGCCCGACTATATCTGGAGGCCTTTGAATATCTGAAATTCAAAGCCCACATTTACCAGCGGATGCAAGTCACGGAAAACGGTGTGGCATACATCTACATCGACAAAGACATGCAGGAGGAATTTAACCTGTCTCTGGAGCAGGCAAGTGCCTGTGTGGGTACGCTGGATTCCATCCGGGGCTGTATATGCTGGATCGCCTTTATTGAAAACGGCGATGCGGAGCAGTCTGTCCGGGTGCGGCTGCGTTCCCGGTTCGTCCATATCAATCCGGTAGCAGAAAAGTACCGGGGCGGCGGACATGCCTGTGCCAGCGGCGCAACGGTCTACGGGCAGGAAGAGGTCCAGGCACTGCTGCGTGACGCGGACGCACTGGTCAAGGAATATAAAGAAACCCACGAGGGCTGGCTATGAAAATTTTAATTACAAATGACGACAGCATCAGCGCTGCCCAGCTTGTGCCGCTGATCCGTTGGTGCCGGGAAAAACTGGGCGAGGTAACCGTCATCGTCCCTAAATACGAGCAAAGCGGCAAGAGTCAAAGCATCGAGCTACACAAAGCCTTTGAGATCAAAACGGTGCAGCTGGCAGAGGATATCACCGCTTACACGGTAGATTCGTCCCCTGCTGACTGCATCCGCTACGCTGTGTTGGGCATGAAGCAGAAATACGATCTTGTGATCTCCGGCATCAACCGGGGCTTCAACATGGGCGGCGATATCATGTACTCCGGCACTGCCGGCGCAGTCTTTGAAGCCGTCTCTTTGGGTTTGAAGGCGGTTGCCATCTCCACAGGTCCTGAATTCTATGACCGTGCCATCGAGCCGCTGGATCAGGTGCTGACCTTTTTCCGGGAGCATAAGCTGATGAAATTAAACGATCTTTACAATGTAAACATCGTTCCCGATGCCAAGGGTATCCGGATCACCAGGCAGGGCGGTCACTTCTACTCTGACGACTTTATCCATGAGGGTAACGACATGTATATGCCCCACGGAAAGTGTGTATATGAGGATAGAAATGATCTGACGCTGGATACGGACTGTGTCATGCACGGCTACATTTCCATCATGCCGCTGACTATCAACCGGGCGGATATGGATGCCTACAGAAAGCTGGCTTATCTGAACGAAAAGCAATAAATTAGCTCAACACCGTGGGACAAGCAAGTGCCCCACGGTGTTGTTTACAGGATCACAAAACGGCTGCGGTCAAAGTCCAGAACGCCGTCTTTGCGCAGCTTTCCCAATTCCGCGGACATAGCGCTGCGCTCCACGCCCAAATAATCTGCCAGCGCCTGCCGGTCATAGGGGATGGTAAAGGCGTTGCTGGATGCCTGCTTTGCCTGGGTCAGCAGGTATGCCATCAGCTTTTCCCGGGTGGTGCGCTTGGCTGTGATCTCCAGCTTTTGGTGAAATTGCAGATTCCGTGCAGCCACCGCCTTGAGAAGATTAAAGATCATTTTGCTGTGGAAAGCACAGGCGTTGGAGCAGCTGACGGTGATCCGCCGGCAATCAATGAGCATTACCTGACTGTCCTCGATGGCGACCACACTTACCGGCAGAACTGCCACTCCGGCGCAGGCAAAGCTCTCAGCAAACAGCTCCCCCGGCTCTACCCTGCCCACGATACTGCGGATGCCATAAAAATCCTGCTTTTCCACCTGGGCGCTTCCGGAAAGTAATATCCCCAGTGACTGGGCAGCGTCCCCCTCGGAAAGGATGTGCTGATTTTTTCCAACCGTCCGGACAACAGCGCCCAGACATGCCAGCATCCCGGGAATGTCCGCTCGGTTGATGCCCTCAAACAAGGGGCATTTTTCCAGTATAGGAAAAAATTTTTCCACAAAACCACTCCTTTGTTGGAAATCCAACATACTTTCTGCTTTCAGTATAGTATACTCAGGATACAAAGTCAAGGAGGTTGATGCTTATGTTAATGGATAGCTGTCAGGGAAAACCCAGAACGCCCACCATCCACGAAAAGATCTGTCCCCGGTGCGGCAGCATCATTGAAATATTCTCCATCGATACAGAGGTCGCCTGCGACAACTGCGGCTTTGTTGCCTACAATGACACGCTCAGCTGCGTTCAATGGTGTGAATACGCCAGAAAATGTGTCGGTGATGAGATGTATGAACACATGATGAAGATCGCCGCCATGCAAAAAGAAAAGACCGCCGAGGAACGGCGGCGCAAAAAGGAGGAGATCGCATGATCCGCAGGATCATCACCATTGATAAGGATAAGTGCGACGGCTGCGGTCTATGTGCCAAAGCATGTCACGAGGGTGCCATCGGCATGATCGACGGTAAGGCGACCCTTCTCAGAGAGGACTACTGCGACGGTTTGGGCGACTGTCTTCCCGCCTGCCCCACCGGTGCCATCCGCTTTGAGCACCGGGAGGCACCTGCCTATAACGAGGCTGCCGTGCTGGCAGCCAAAAAAGCAAAGGAAGCACCCCAGCCCCGCGGCTGCCCTGGCTCTGCATGTCAGAGTATACAACCCAGCCAGGAAGCGGCTGGCGACATTGCCGGTCAGCTGCAAAATTTCCCCGTCCAGATCAAGCTGGTTCCCCCCAACGCTCCCTGGTTTGCAGGGGCGGATCTTCTGATCGCGGCAGACTGCACTGCCTATGCCTATGGCAGCTTTCACAAGGATTTTATCCGGGGCAAGGTAACCATTATCGGCTGCCCCAAGCTGGACAGCGTGGACTACAGCCAGAAGCTTTCCCAGATCTTCCAAAGCAACGATATCCGCAGCATCACTGTCGTGCGGATGCAAGTCCCCTGCTGCGGCGGCCTGCCCTTCGCAGTCAAGACCGCCCTGGATGCCAGCGGACGGGACATTCCGCTGCAGATCATCACGGTCTCTTCCGACGGCAGGATCGTTGCGCGGCAATAAAAATAGGGCGGTCCTTTGACCGCCTAACATAATTATCATAACAAAGGTTACTTATGGCTGTCAACGATTTTTTGTTATTATGCGCGAATTTCTGTATTATGCACGAAAGAAACTTGTTTATTTTGTACAAATTTACATATTGCAAAACACCAAAAGTTGTGATATCTTATAGACACAAAGAGATGATACCAATGTACAAGTAAATCCTCAAGGCTCACGACCAAAGAGATCATTCCGGCGATCAGTTCATCGGCATTAACGAAAGTAAGTAGTCAAACCGAAGAAAAGCTGTAAGTGAGTTCAAAACAAACGAATCTGGAAGTAAGTAAGATCTGAAAGTCATGTAAGTTTAAAGAAATTATCGTCCAAGATCAATTGTAGTGAACTGAAGCTGAAAATGATTCCTGCGGAAATCGTGTTGAGCCAAAGACAGCTCCCTTCATTCAGGGAAATGTTCCGACACATAAGAGCATCCCGCTGTTGGGAAAATGGAAGTAAGTAGTGAATACGGAATGGATTTCATGATGGATGAAAGGAAATGTCAAACTGTAGAAAGAGAGGTTAACCAATGATGTTAGATAATAAGAGTGAACAGAAATGACCCTTGGCTGCACAGTGCTGGAGATCAGCGCAGCCAAGGGTCATTTCTTTTTTTATCTGACACATTCGGTAATTACCCACTGACCGTTTACAACCGACTGCCGATATGCTAGAATACGAAAAAAGGAGGTTATCAAGATGGATCACAGTACATACGGAGCAGAGCTTTTTTTAAAGGGCTATAACTGCGCTCAGGCGGTGGCGGTGGCATTTTGCGATGTGACCGGCCTGGACGAAGCGCTCGCTGCCAAGCTTTCCTCTTCTTTTGGCGGCGGCATGGGCAGACTTCGTGAGGTCTGCGGCGCAGTCAGCGGCATGCTGATGGTGGCAGGACAGCTTTACGGCTATAGCAGCACCAACGATGACAGCGCCAAGATGGCGCACTACGCCCTGGTTCAGGAGCTTGCCGGTAAATTCCGGGAGCAGGCAGGTTCCATCATCTGCCGGGAGATCCTAAAAAATCCCCCCTCAGATCCCAAACCCACCCCTCGCACTGAAGAATTTTACAGGCTGCGTCCCTGCGCACGGATGGTCGTGCTCGCCTGTCAGATCCTGGATGAATATATCGCACAAAATCCCGTATAAATTTTTCGTTTCGTCATTGCGTTTTTACGGAAATTCCTATATAATGGTAGTACTTCCCTTAAGGCAAAAATAAACACGAAAAGTAGAATTCTCATGAAAAAGCTTATTACATTTTTGCTTGCAGCTGCGATGATCCTCTCCCTGTGCGCCTGCGGCGGCAGCGGCGAAGGCGGCGAAGCAAAGCTGGAAGGCCTGTGCGTTGGCTATGGCCGCGAGAACATCACCCCGGACTACTCTTTGGGCATCGGTGGCTACAGTGATGCCGAGACCCGCCGTTCCCAAGGATATCTCGACTATCTGTACATCATCTGTCTTGCCTTTACCGAAGGCGACGAAACTGCGCTTTTGATCACCTTTGACAACTGCGCTGCCGACCAACCTGTGGTGGAGAAAATGCGTGCTGCAGTCTCCCCCGCTACCGGAATCCCTGAGGACCGGATCTATGTTGTGGCGACTCACGACCACTCCGCGCCTTCCCTCATGGGTGACGAAACCGGCCTGAGATATCAGGAAGAGCTGTGGGCTGCCGGTGCAAAGGCTGCTCAGGCTGCTCTGGATGACCGTGCTACTACCAGCATTTACAGCGGTTCTACCGTGCTGGAGAACATGAACTTTGTCCGTCACTACCTGCTGGAGAACGGCACTTACGCCGGCTCTAACTTCGGTGACTTCAGCTCCGCCGCCATCAAGGAGCACGCTACTGAGGGCGACCCTGAGATGGTGCTGGTCAAGTTTGACCGGGCTGACGAAAGCAAGCAGGATATTCTGCTGGTCAACTGGCAGGCCCACCCCGACCACGCCAAGGAAAATGGCTACAACAACCTGTCCGCTGACTTCCCCGGCGCTGTCCGTACGAAGGTGGAAAGCGACACCGATATGCTGTGCGTGTACTTCACCGGTGCTTCCGGCAACCAGAACCCCGACAGCCGCATCCAGAGCGAGATGCACTACCTGAGCATGAAGGAATACGGCACAAAGCTGGGCGAGTACGCTGTGGCGGCACTGGATACCCTGACCCTGGTGGAGGGTTCCGGTATCAAGACTTCCCAGGTCCTGTATGATGCCCCCATTGATCACTCCTGGGATTCCATGCTGAATCAGGCAAACGAGGTCTATGACCTGTGGAAAAGCGAGGGTAAGGCTGCCGGCGATGCTCTGGGCAAGACCTACGACTTCACCTCCGTCTATCAGGCAAGGGCCATCAAGTCCCGAGCCAGCATGGATGCAACACGGACTCTGGAACTGAACGCTTTTAAGGTCGGCGGTATCGCCTTTACTACCGGCACCTACGAGATGTTCTCCAACGCAGGTCTATATGTCAAGGCAAATTCCCCCTTTGAGACTACCGTCATCTGCACCGGCAACTCTGGCTACATCCCCGCAAAGGAAGCCTACGAGTACCGCAGCTACGAGTCCGACACCGGCTACTACGCCGCCGGCACTTCCGAGGCACTGGCTGAAAAGTATGTGGAGATGCTCAAGGGTCTGCAGTAATCCAATTGCGTATTATGTTAAGGGTACTGCAGAAAATCTTGCAGAAAGATTAAAAGCATAGCTCCATAAATACAACTTTAAGTGGACAGGTAAACACCTGTCCACTTATTTTTCTGTTGTTTTTTTCTTTTCTTTTTTATATAATCATTTTATAGGTTGCAGCTTTTTTTAACAAAGGAGAATGATTATGAAAAAGTTCATGGCACTTTTCGTGGCGCTGACGCTGACACTTTCCCTGTGCGCCTGCGTAGGCGGTGAGGGTAAGTCCAACAGCAAGACCAGTCTTGGAGACGGTTTGCATGTAGGCTGGGGGCGAGTGGATATCACCCCTGATTATTCCCTGGGCATTGGCGGCTACAGTGATGCTGAGACGCGCCGCTCCCAAGGATATCTCGACTATCTTTATATCACCTGTCTGGCTTTCACTGAGGGCGAGGAAACGGTTCTGCTGTACACCTTTGACAACTGTGCAGCCAGCCAGACGGTCGTAAACAATATCCGTGCGGCAGTCTCCCCTGCCACCGGCATTGCTGAGGATCGCATTTATGTTCTGGCTACCCATAGTCACTCCGCGCCCTCTATTATGAATGATACCGAGGGCATGAAATATCAGCAGGAGCTTTACGCTGCCGCGGCAAAGGCCGGGCAGGAGGCTATGGCTGATCGTGCTGCTTCCACCATCTATAGCGGCTCAACCGTCCTGGAAAACATGAATTTCGTTCGTCACTATATTTTGGAGGACGGCACCTATGTGGGTGCAAATGCCGGAACCTACGATACCTCTTCCTTTACCGGTCACGCCACACAGGGCGACCCGGAAATGGTTCTGGTGAAATTTGACCGTGCCGATGAAAGCAAGCAGGATATTCTTCTGGTCAACTGGCAGGCGCATCCCGCCCACGGCAAGGAGAACGGCTATGACCTGCTGAGCGCCGACTTCCCCGGAGCTGTCCGGGACAAAGTGGAAGCAGGTACCGGCATGCTGTGCGCCTATTTTACGGGTGCCTCCGGTAACCAGAATCCGGACAGCCTGATCAAGAACGAAGCACACTATTTAACGATGCGGGAATACGGCACCAAGCTGGGTGAAGCCGCCATTGCA
>JAZOSG010000209.1:0-7965 GCA_045657005.1 Faecousia sp. | reverse complement strand
ATCGACAGTATATGCGCCAATGTGCTGGGTAATACCGCCAGCCTCGCCGGCAGTGACGGAGGTCTTGCGGATGGCATCCAGGGTGGAGGTCTTGCCGTGGTCCACGTGACCCATGACCACCACAACAGGGGCACGGGTGATCAGCTCCTCGGCGGTATCCACATGGTCGTCGATGATCCGTTCCTCGATGGTGACGGTGATCTCACGCTCCACCTTGCAGCCCATTTCCACTGCTACAAACTCGGCGGTATCAAAGTCGATAGTCTGGTTAATAGCAGCCAGTACGCCGTTTTTCATCAGGCACTTGATGACCTCGCCGGCAGTCTTCTTCATCCGGGAAGCCAGCTCGCCAACGGTGATCTCATCGGGGATCTTAACGGTAACGGGAGCCTTCCGGGCAACCTCCATCTGGAGTCTGCGCATCTTCTCCTGCTCCTCGTTGCGAGCCTTGTTGCCCTTGAACTTGTTGTCACGGCGGTTCTGCTGCTGACCCTTCTTGCCGCCGATACGCTGCTTGCCGCCCTGGAAATTCTGGACGCGCTCGGACACCAGATTATCCACGTCGTCAAAGCGGCGGGTATTGACCTGCACCGCAGAGGTGTCAACCACCCGACGCTCACGCTTGCGCTCCGGCTCGGCAGGCTTTGCAGGCTTGCTCTCCGCCTTGGGAGCAGCAGCCTTGGGCTGAGAAGCAGGCTTGCCTTCTGCCTTGGGCGCTTCTGCCTTGGGCTGGGAAGCAGGCTTTGCCTCCTCGGGCTTGGGCTCTTCTGCCTTAGGCTTGGGTGCCACGGCGAAGACCTGCTCCAAAGACTCGATCTGGTTGGTCTGGGTCATGTAGTCAAATACAACATTCAGTTCATCCTCTGTCAGAACCTGGGTGTTGGACTTGGGTTTTTCAAAAAATTTCTCAACGATCTGTGCGATCTCCTTGGGTGTGACGCTGAAATCGGCTGCCACATCTCTGATCCGATACTTCACTAAACTCATATTCGCACCTCCATATTACTTCTTACCGCGTTGCTTGTTGCGAAGATGTGCCTTGGCTTCGGTCTGCCGCTGGCGGATCCGCTTGGATCGCCGCTCCAGATCTTCCATGGCCTGGCGGTAAGTTTCCGGCTGCTCCAGCGCTTTCAGAAACGCCAGTGCCAGCGCCGGGTCTGTAAATGCTCCGATGGCAAGACTGGTACGGCCTACGGCCTGTCCCAGCTGATCCTTGGTAAAGGGGGCTTTGACACATTGCTGCTCGGTGCCTGCTACAAAGCTTTTTGCTCTGCGCCAGGTGTGATCGCTGGCATCCTGCGCCACCACCACAAGCCGTGCATGCTGGGCCCGTGCCGCAGCACCAACAGGCTCTTCGCCAAGCTCGATGCGTCCTGCCTTCCGGGCAAGTGCCAGATAATTCAGGGCTTTATCCATTGGCGGCTGCCCCCATTTCCTTTGCCAGCCGGTCGTAGACTTCCTCGGGGATGGGAACCTCAAGGCTCCGTTCCAGGGATTTTGCCTTCTGGGCTTTTTTCAGGCAGTTGGGGTCGGGGCACAGATACGCGCCTCTGCCGTTGAGCTTTCCGCCAAAATCCAAACTGACCACGCCGTCCGTACCCCGGACTACCCGGATCAATTCACGCTTGGCTTTCCGCTCCCGGCAGCCCATGCACTGCCGCTGAGGGATCTTTTTCTGCATCGCGATTCCCTCCTGTATGTTCCTTATTCAGCCTCGACGGCATCACAAGCCTGACTCTCCGGCTTAATATCGATCTTATAGCCGGTAAGGCGGGCAGCCAAACGGGCGTTCTGACCCTCCTTGCCGATGGCAAGGCTCAGCTGGCTGTCAGGCACCACAACGGTGCATGCCTTCTGGCCGGCGATGGGAGTAACGCTCAGAACATCCGCAGGGCTCAGTGCCGCGCGGACATATTCACAAGGATCTTCGCTCCAGACGACGATATCGATCTTCTCGCCGTGAAGCTCTTCCACAACAGCGCCTACACGGCCGCCTCTGGGGCCAACGCAGGCACCCACGGGATCCACGCCCTCCATAGCGGCACGGACAGCGATCTTGCTGCGGCTGCCGGGCTCACGGGCGATATTGCGGATCTCCACCTGACCGTCTGCGATCTCCGGGGTCTCCAGCTCGAACAGGCGGCGTACCAGGTTGGGATGGGTACGGGAAACATGAACAAGAGGACCGCGGTTGGCACGGTGTACCTCCAGAACATATACACGGATCAGATCGCCGGGTGCGTAGCTTTCGCCGGGGATCTGCTCGCTGGTGCGCAGCACAGCGTCATTTTGCTCATTGCCCTGACCGATGCGGACGAAAATGTCGCCGGTGGGATCAATGCGCAGCACAGTGCCGGTGAGCATCTCCTGGGCCTTGGAGGAGTAGCTCTCGTAGATAGCGCCACGCTCTGCCTCACGGATGCCCTGAATGACCACCTGCTTGGCAGTCTGGGCAGCGATGCGGCCAAACTTCTGGATATCCACATCAATGGTAACAGGGTCACCTACCTGCACATTGGGGTTCAGATTCCGGGCTGCGTCGATGTGGATCTGGACAGCGGTGTCCTCCACTTCCTCCACAGCGGTTTTCACAAGGTGCATGGAAAGACCCTTCTCGCTCAGGTCCACCACCACATTTTCCGCAGGAATATCCCGGTGATCCTCCCGGTCCTTACGGTAGGCGTTGGTCAGCGCCTGCTTCAGACGCTCCACCATGTAATCCACGGGGATCCCCTTGATCTTTTCCAGCTCCCGAAGAGAAGCAAAGATCTCGGCGCCGATATCTATCTGAGGGGTCTCTTGCTTTTTAGTTCTCTTTGCCATAATGGTTTCCTTCCTCTTTTAGAATTCTACCCGCAGGCGCACAAGGGCAACCTCGGATTTTTCAAATGTAAGGGTTTCTTTTCCTGCCTCAGCGGTGATGCGGCCGTCTTCGTAGCCGCGCAGGATGGCAGGGATCTCTTTCAGACCGTTCCGGGGACGGTACAGCTTGATCAGGATCGGACTGTCCATAAACTGCTGGAAATCCGACGGGCGCTTCAGTGCCCGTTCCAGACCTGCCGAGCAGACCTCGAAATGGTAGCTTTCCGCAATGGGGTCTTTTTCATCCAGAACAGGATCTACAGCCCGGTGGATCTTCTCGCAGTCTTCAATGTCCACACCGCCGTCTTTGTCGATGTAAAGCCGTAAAAACCGCTCCGAGCCTTCCCGGACATATTCCACATCCCACAGCTTACAGCCGTTGGCTTCCACGATGGGCTGGGCAAATTGGGTGACTTGCTCTGTAACTTTCAAGTATTCTCACTTCCTTCATAAAAAAGAGAGGAGCCGGCGCTCCTCTCTTTCGTAAAGTATACTCTAGATTGTCTGTATTATAGCATCCTTATTCCGGTTTTGCAAGGGGTTTTTTATGGAAACAGGAATATTTTTTCAACATTTTTTCAGTTTACTGGGCAGGAAGCCCCTGTACATACTTCTGATCCCAGCTGTCGTCGAAGATATTCATCACCTGGCGTGCCTCGCAAATATCCCCGGCCAGCTCGCTGAGAACCTGCGCAGGCTCCAAAGATTCCAGATAAAATTCCGGCAGCGCCTCCACGCCTAATTTCGCACCCAGGATCGCGCCGGTGATAGCACCCACAGCCGCACTGCGTCCGGAGTGGTTTACGGAAACGATCATTGCCTCATCGAAGTTTGCCGTGTGGATGGTGCTGGCGTAGACGGCACCGGCGACGCACTCAGCAGCGGTGGTGCAGCCCAGAAGGGTCATGGCGGCAAGGGGTGTCAGCTCCGGATCTTTTGTCAGGGTGATGGCTTTGCTGACCTTGGCGGTAAGCTCTGCTACCTGTGGATATCCTTCGCCAAACTGTTCCTGCAAAGCCTCTGCTGCCTGGGCAAAGCGCCGGGTCAGCGGCACATCCGGCTCCTGCAGGATCCCTGCGATACAAAATGCCAAAAACGCGCCGGACAAAAATGCTTCCGGGTCTGCGTGGGTGAAGGCGACAGCCTCCGCACCCAGTCTGCCCAGCTGCTGCGGTGTCATCCGGGCAGTTTCACAGCACAGCCCCACGCCGATGGCGGTGGTGACAGAGCCGGGAAACGGCGAGCGGAAGACCGGCTTTTCCGGTGTTCCCAAAGTCTCACGGCTCAGCGCGTCCAGCATCCGGGTATCCATACAGTGGCGGCGGCGCATACCGGGAACCTGAGCTACCCAGCAAAAAGTCTTTTCCGGGTTGGTACGGAATTGCTGGCTCTTTACCCACTCCCGAAGACTCAGCGCCATATAGCGGCTGTAGTAATCCGGATTGCCCCGGATAGCACCCAGCAGAAGACCGTTGCACACAAACGCGGCCATCTGAGTATAGGAGGTAATATCGGCACAGCCGTTTACCAGGTCATAACCTAAAAGACCGTTAGGACCGTAGTCCTGGCAGATCTCGTCCCATGTTTTTTTGTCAACCGGGTAACCCATGGCATCGCCCACGGCAAGTCCCAGAAGACAGCCGCAATACTGATCGATTTTGTTGCCCATGCCAGCACCTCCCAGTTTTTTTATTTATTATAATGTGAAAACAGAGCAATAGCAAGATTTTTTCGGAAAAAGGCGGAATTTTTCTGTTAAAAGCATCGTTTCAGCAGATTTTCCAAGGCGGTTAAGGCTTCCTCGCTCAAGCCGGAGTAGTTGACCACCAGGCAGTGGGTGTCCTCCAGGGGAGAAACGTCGTGGTAATACTCCCCCAGACTGCGGATCCGGATCCCGGCGCGTTCGCACCGGGCGACCAGCTCCCGGTCGGACAGGGCGGTATCCACCTTAATAAGAAAATGCAGTCCGGCGTTTTCCTCTAAGATCGTCAGCCGGTCAGAAAGAGGGCTTGCCCCGATGGCAGCTACCAGCCGGTCACGCCGGGCTTTGTAAAACCGCCGCATCCGGTTGATGTGCTTTTCAAAGAACCCCCGGTCAAGGAATCTGGCAAGGGTGTACTGTTCAAAGCTTGCCACCGTGCAGCTGTAAAAGCCCAGGTTTTCTTGAAACTGCACCATCAGTTCCGGCGGCAGGATCATGTAGCTGATACGGATGGAGGGGGCAAGAGTCTTGGAGAAGGTGTTCATGTAGATGACTCTTCCGGTGTCCGCCGGGGAATACATAGCTGCCATAGGATGCGCATTAAACCGGAATTCGCTGTCGTAATCATCCTCGATGATCCAGCGTCCGGGCTTGGCATTTGCCCAGCGCAGCAGCGCCTGCCGCCGGGACAAGGGGGTGATGATGCCGGTTGGAAAGTGGTGGGAAGGTGAAATGTGCAGGACCTGTGCCTCTTCCAGATATTCCGGCACAACACCTTGTTCATCCATAGGGGCGCTGACGCATCTTACACCGCCGGCAGCGTAGATCTTGCGGATCTTTCCGTAGCCCGGCTCTTCCACGGCATAGCATTTGTCCCGTCCCAACAGCTGGATCAGCAGATTGTAAAGAAAATCCGTGCCTGCGCCGATGAGAATATTCTGTGCGCTGACCTGCATGCCCCGGAACTGGGCAAGCTGTGCCGCGATGGCACACCGCAGCTCCCAAAGCCCCTGGTTCGGCAGCGGCAGCAGCAATGCTTCCCCCAAGTCAAGCATGACTTCACGCTGCAGCTTACTCCAAACGGAAAAGGGAAATCCAGCAGGGGTGTTTGCCACCAGGTCGATACCTTCCCGGACAGATGCCGGAGGGGTTGGCTGCAGGACGGTTTTGGCAGCGGTATGCTCGACTGCCTGCACAAAATAGCCCACTTTTTCCCGGGAGCAGATGTAGCCCTCTGCCAGCAGCTGGCTGTAAGCACCCTCTACGGTGATCTTACTGACTTCCAGGTTGGCGGCAAGGGCGCGCTTGGAGGGGAGCTTGTCCCCGGCACGCAGCTTGCCGCTAAGGATGTCCTCCCGGATACAGCGGTACAGTGCTTCATAAAGAGGAAGCCCCGGCAGCTTTTTCAGTTCATAAGTCAGCACAAAGCTTCCTCCCTTCCATTAAACTTGGTTTCTTTTCTTGATTCTGTCGATCAATTTATCGCCAAAGTCGAAAAGGCGCTGGATGGCAAAAAAGACAGTGGGGGTCATGATCAGAAGCGTCGCCATGATCAGCAGCACCGCAGTGCTGTCGATCCGCAGCTCAAAGACGCCACCCAGCAGGGTAAAGCAGCCCACCAGTGCTGCAGCCATGGAAAACCAGATCAGTTTGCGGAAACGGTCAAAGGGTTTGCACACCTGGAATAGCACCAGCATACCCACCACCGCCAGGATCGCGGTGCAGACGGTGCTGATCTGTTCCAACGGCAGCGCGAATACTGCCATAAACGCCTGGGCGGCTAAGATCACGAAAATGTTGGTAAGGCCGCCGGGGAAAGCCCGGCGCAGCACGCCGGCAAGAAACCGCCCCTGCACCCGTTCGTAGTTAGGTTCCATGGCTAGGAAAAATGACGGCACGCCGATGGTCAGTCCGGAAATGACGCTTAAATGCTGAGGCTCCAGCGGATAGGGCCATTCCGTCAGCAGAGAGATCAGAGAAAGCCCCAGAGAGAAAATATTCTTCACCAAAAACAAGGTGGCGGCACGCTGAATATTGTTAATGACCCGGCGGCCCTCACCCACAATGCTGGGCATGGCGGCAAAATCAGAGTCTAAAAGCACCAGATGCGCCACTTGACTGGCAGCCTGAGCGCCGCTTGCCATGGCGATGCCGCAGTTTGCTTCCTTCATTGCCAGCACATCATTGACACCGTCGCCGGTCATGGCAACGGTATGCCCTTTTTGCTTCAGTGCCTGGATCAGACTGCGCTTTTTGTCGGGGGTCACCCGGCCAAAGACGGTGTATTTTTCTGCCGCCTCTAAAAAATCCTCCTGGGTTTCCAGCTGATTGGCATCGATGCACAGGTGGGCATTTTGGATGCCTGCACGCTGGGCAATGGCGGAAACGGTGGCAGGATTGTCGCCGGAAATGACCTTGATAGAAACACCCTGGGAGGCGAAGTACGCAAAGGTCTCCGGCGCCGCCGGACGGATCCGGTTGGTCAGCAGCACCAGCGCAAGGGGGGTAAGCTTTTCCGGCTGCAGCGCGCCGGGAGTGGGGATATCATCGTATTTTGCCACCAGCAGCACCCGGTAGCCGGCACCGGACCAGTGCTCTGCAGTTTCCTGAAGCTCGCCGTAGCGGCTGCCCATGATAAATTCCGGCGCGCCGGTAAGATAGGCACCCTGATCTTCAAAAATCCCGGCACTCCACTTGGTCTGGGAGGTAAAGGGAATATATTGGGTGCAGCGCCACTGGGATTCGCCCCGGAACATTTCGTGCAGGGCTTTGCCGGTGTCGTTTTCCGGCTCTGTGCTGCCGTATAGGGCGGTCAAAACAGCTTCTAAGTACTCGGGAGGATCCTGGGTCAGAGGCAGGATATTGTCCACTTCCATGACAGGCTCAGTGATCGTACCGGTCTTGTCCACGCAAAGCACATCCACCCGGGCAAGGGTCTCGATGCAGTTCATATCCTGCACCAGCACACGCTGCCGTGTCAGCTTCAAAGAGGATGCCGCCAGCGCCACGCTGGTCAAAAGATACAACCCTTCCGGGATCATACCCACAAGGGCGGCAACCGTTGCCTCGGCGCTGGTCTGCAGCCCTAAGTCAAGCACATGAAATTCCTGATAGAACAGCACAATGCCAATAGGGATCAGGGCAAAGCCAATGACCTTGATCAGCTTGTCCAGAGCGCGCATCATTTCGGATTTTACGGCTTTGGGGTCTTTCTTTGCCTCGGCGGCAAGCCGGGCGGCAAAAGCGTCGTCGCCCACCTCGGTCAGCTGAGCGCGTCCCCGTCCGGCGATCACGAAGCTGCCGGACTTCAGAGGATCGCCGGGATTTTTCACGATGGCATCCGCCTCACCGGTGATCAAAGCCTCGTTTACCTGCAAACAGCCGGTGCGCAGCACCGCGTC
>JAZOSG010000208.1:0-3013 GCA_045657005.1 Faecousia sp. | reverse complement strand
AAAGTCACCAACAAAGCCGGAAACCTTTTCCACTTCGCTGTATGTATAGATGTTGATCTTTTCGTGGGCTGCCGCATCCACCATCTTGGGGGTCAGGATACAGGCAGAGCAGTCCAGGGTGGGGAAGGTCTTGTCCAGCTGAGACATACGGCCACCGATGGAGGGGGTCTTCTCTACAATATCCACCTCGTAGCCTGCGTCGGCAATATCCAGAGCAGTCTGGATACCGGCGATGCCGCCGCCAATGACCAGCGCACGCTTGGTAACGCGGCTTTCGCCTGCCTGCAAGGGGGCATTCAGATTGACTTTGGCAATGGCTGCCCGGGCAAGGATCACAGCCTTTTCGGTTGCTTCCTGCATATCCTTGTGGATCCAGGAGCAGTGCTCACGGATGTTGGCGATCTCCACCATGTAGGGGTTCAGACCGTAACGCTCCGCGCATTTGCGGAAGGTCGCCTCGTGCATCCGGGGGGAGCAGGAGCAGACCACGATACCGCTGAGCTTATGTTCTTCGATGGCAGCGCCGATCTTTGCCTGACCTGCCTCGGAGCACATGTACTGGTAGTCCTCCGCGTGGACGACACCGGGCTCCATACGAGCCATTTCTACAACTTTCTTCACATCCACTGTGGCAGCGATGTTACTGCCGCAGTGACAGACAAATACACCGATTCTCTGCATAGCGCTCACCTCTTATATCTTCTGTAGGCGCTGACCAGCAGCTGCTGGGGCAGCTCCTCGTCCAAAAGTGCCGGGATCTCGTCAGCGGTCAGGTAATTGCCGCCGCGCTGACGCACCACGATCTGACGGGCTGCGTCAATGATACGGCCGGGCTGCACATCCCGGGGACAGCGCTCCACACAGGCAAAGCAGGACAGGCACTTCCACAGGGACTTACTTTCCGCCAGCGCCTCAATGTTGCCTTGCTGCACATAGGAAACGAACTGATGGGGCTTAATGTCCATTTCGTCGAAGGCGGGGCAGGTGGCGGAGCACTTGCCGCACTTCATGCATTTCAGGGGATTGGTTCCGCTGATCTGTTTTACCATCTCAGCTTTGTTGGTTCCGTGGCTCATTTCAGCGCAGCCTCCTTTACACCCAGAGCCTCAGCCAGAAGCTCGGTGAAATAGTAAACGGGAAGTGACCCCTGGGACTTGTTCAGGTTATACCGGCACAGGGGACAGGCGGTGATGAGCATTTCCGCACCGAGGCTTTCCGCGCTGCCCGCGATATTGGCACTCATGTTCTTTGCCATTTCCGGCTCTTTTAAAGATATGTAACCGCCGCAGCACTCGTTGCGATAGGGGTACACAACAGGCTCAGCGCCCAGTGCCCGGATGAAATCCTCTAAAAGCTGGGGATTTTCCGGATCGTCAAATGCCATGATCTTACCGGGGCGCAGCAACAGACAGCCGTAGTAAGCGCCGATCTTTTTACCGGTGAGAGGATTGACCACCTTTTTCTTTAATTCCTCAAAACCGATCTGATCCCGAAGAACCTCTAAAAAGTGCAGCACCTTGGTCTCGCCTGCATAGGGCGTATCCAGCTTCATATAATTATTGGCACGGGTGCGGATGTCTTCCACATTGCGCATATCGTCATTTACGCGCTTGAGCACATGGTGGCAGGCAGAGCACAGGGTCACCAAGTCCTGACCCTTATCGCGAGCCTGCGCAAGAGCGCGGACAGAGGCAAGCTTGGATGCGATCTCATCCGTGCCAAGGGGGTAAACACCGCCGCAGCACTGCCAGTCGGTCAGCTCCTCAAGGGTGAAGCCCAACGCCTCAGCAGAAGCTCTGGCGTACAGATCCAGCTCTTTCGCTTTGTTGCGCAGGGTGCATCCGGGATAGTAACTGAAATTCATGGTTGCACATTCCTTTCCGGTTTATAAACCGCAGAATAAAATCCCCTGTCAATCGGTATGGGGATATCTATACTACTTTATCAAATGTCATTATAATTCCTTAAATGACAAAAAGCAAGAGTCAATCGACGATAGAGTCAAATTACCGCACATCGTACAAAATTGAATTGCTCAGGCGGACCTGTTTTGTGCAAGGCTGTCCCGGTTACAGCTGCGGATCGCTGGGCAGCTGACGCATTAAGGTATACAGCTGTGCCGCCTGGGCAGGATCGATCATTTCCCAGGGCTGGGTGTTTCGGCAAAAATACCGGTGCGCGGCCTGACGGTAGATATGCCGGTTGCCATCGGACAGATGAACGGTGATCTCATATATATCGTTATGGATGCTTTCCGGATCCACATTTGCCTGTCCCTGGGTGTCCAGTATCCGCAGATATAAAAGAACGGACTGCATCTTTTTGTGATCCGTATAATGCCGCCGGATCAGCATATGCTCCTGCCGGCAGGCAATATCCACGCCGGTGACTACCCGGCAAAGAGGTTTGGGCGCATCATTTGCACTGCAGCCGGAAATAATAAACGCGGTAAGACAGAAAGAGAAAAAAAGCTTCAAAAATTTCTTCATACGGCGCATCTCCTTTCATCTGTGCAATAGTAGGATGTGCGCCAAAGTGTCGAATATGGGCGGTAAATTGCAGAAAAAAAGCAAATAAAAAGCTGTCCCGCAAAAATACGGGACAGCCAAAGTGTATTTTACAATTCGCAGTTTCCGACAGTTCTGGGGAAGGGGAGAACATCCCGGATGTTGGTGATACCGGTCAGGTACATGACGCACCGCTCAAAGCCCAGACCGAAGCCTGCATGACGGGCGGAGCCGTACTTACGCAGATCCATATAGAAGCCGTAATCCTCGGGATTCATGCCCAGCTCCTCGATCCGGTTCTTCAGAATATCGTAGTCGTCCTCACGCTGAGAGCCGCCGATGATCTCGCCGATACCGGGCACCAGGCAGTCCATAGCGGCGACAGTCTTTCCGTCGGGGTTGAGCTTCATATAGAAAGCCTTGATCTCCTTGGGATAGTCGGTGACGAATACAGGCTTTTTGAAGACTTCCTCGGTCAGATAACGCTCATGCTCGGTCTGCAGGTC
>JAZOSG010000207.1:0-11740 GCA_045657005.1 Faecousia sp. | reverse complement strand
ATACGCCTACGGCGTGTGAAATCGCTGCGGCGGTGGGTGGATTTAATTTCACATTTTGCGTTAGCAAAATATTTCACCAAAGGCGAAAGCCTTTGATTTCATCGTGCGTTAGCACGATTTCACTTATGCTTGCGGCTCCACCGTTTTTATGCTATAATACACAAAGAGGCGGTGATGATATGGGCAAAAAGAGAATAAAGATTGTAGAGATTTTCGACAAAAATGGTTATCACCATGTTAGACTTTCATCTGGATCGTACGAAATGATTTATCGTGCCGCGAGAGGCGTGTATTGGAATGAAGAAACATCCAGTCTTTATTTCAAAGGCGTAGTTTCGCGCGAAAAAGCTTTAGGCTTTATAGCAGAAGCTTTGCGTAATGAATACTATATCGACCTTGAGCTTTAATATATAGAAAATCAGGTTTTCCCCAGTTCTTTTTCGGACACGAATGACAAAGAAAGACCACCCGTGAGGGTGGTCTTCTTTTGGCTCTTGCTATCGGAATCGCATCAATAATCTGCACATTTACAATTCCATTGCTTTACCGACTGAGCGTAGCGAAGGAGGTAGGGAGCGATGGGAGCGCTGCCGGTGGCAGGTGAAGCGACCTGAGCGAGTGGCTGCGGTCGGTGTGCAACGCAGCCGCATTGCCGGCAAGGCGCACACCGGGCACCGCAACAGTTCAAGGTAAGATCCAATTATACTGAGCAGTACAGTGCGGGCAACGATCCGTTGGTTCGAGTCCAACAAGGGGAGCCAAAAAACACTCGTTCTCTAGAACGAGTGTTTTTTATCATTATGAAAGCAGTATATTTTATTATACTGTTTAGGCTTACTAATTAACTTGTAAATTTATCCATAGCATGTTATAATTTATTGGATTAAAAATTAGGAGAATGCTTATGGAAGACCAAAAAGTGAAAAATGTAATAGGTGTAGTTAAAAATCCTATTGGTGTAATTGGATTGTTTTTAGTTTTAGTCGAGGCTATAGCTGCTTTAGTTGTTGTTAATAGTTCTTTGTCGTATTCGCTAAATCTAATTCTAGTTTTATTTATTGTAATTTTTCCTTTTATTGTGCTTTTAGTTTTCTATTTGTTAGTTACTAAACATCATCAAAAATTATATTCACCTTCTGACTATAAGGATGAAAGGTATTTTGCTAACACATATAATAGAACAACTCAAACCGAGGAGATTGTTGAAGTTGTATCAAAAGAGGAAGATGAAATCCTTCCCTATAAAGAAGGCATGACTATTGATGATATTAAATTAATAAAAGAATCGTTAAATACGATTGTTTCCATGCAAAAGTCTATAGTTGATAAAAAACCAGAAGAAATCTCTATTGTTGAGGATGCTGAAAGAGCTATAAACGAACGACTAGATTTTTATGTCGCCGAAAAAGCGTTTGAACATAAGACATCGGTTTCGTACATATATGGTAGTCGCCAGTTTGTAAAAGATTTAAATAAAAAAGGATATCCGGCCGAAATTTACTTTTCAAATGATGGTAAAAATACCTTAGGGAAAAATTGCGAACACGAGGCTATTTGGTTAGGGAGAAAAGTCCCCGTATCATTGAATATAGAAATAATAAAGATGGCAAAGGCAAAGTTTCCGCATTTAAAATATGTGGACTTTTCTTCCGAATGTGCTCCGGAGTACATACAATATCAAAATTATATAGGTGGTGCAACTAGCACAGCGCTTGAGAGAAAGTTGAAAAAATTGGAAACAGTTGATTTTGAGAAAATCTATATGTGTCAAAATGAACAAGAATTGTATGAGTGTATAACTAAACTAAATATGAATTGATGTTTTATCTTAAGTTAAGAAAATCAGGTTTTTAGACCGGTTCCATTTTGAGTGTCGGTCCCAAAAAGAACACCACCCAATCGGGTGGTGTTCTTTTTGGCTTCTGTTGCTGTTACGAGAATCAACCGGTTCGATAAATGACGCCCCAAGAAAGCAAGTGCTAGCGCCGCTTGATTGGTCGGTGGAATTTATGCAGCGAGCGTAAGCGAGTCGCAGTCCAACAAGGGGAGCCCAAAAATCTCGTTCTTCGGAACGAGATTTTTTATCCATTGCGAAAGCAATGGCATATCATCACGCGCCAGCGCGTATATCATCAAGGGCGGTGCGTTGCCTTTGTATCTCATCACACCGTTAGGTGTGTATTAAATAACTTTCGCAATGATGATATACAAAACTAGAGTTTTGATGATATGCTCTGCAGATCAGCGGCTGTCACCGTGCCAAATGTGCTGGCAAAGGAGGTAGGAAACGACCGACCGTGGGGCACCTATTTTTTCATTTCCATGTACGGCAGATGCTCAAAACCGCAGTTCTTGTATACATGAATCGCCCGGTGGTTTTCTTCTTCGACCTCTAAGCGGAATATGGCATCTGGGTATTTTTCTTCGATATAGTTCAGGAAATGACTACCGATTCCTAAGCCACGGTATTGGCTTTTCATGTAAAGGTCTTCGATCCATATGCAGGGTTTTCCGAATTCTGTGGAAAAGCTTTTCGCCACCATAGCATATCCCTGGATCACACCGTTGCCTTCAAAAATATATCCTTCCACATAGGGTGATTCTGCCAGGCAAGCATCTACATCTGCTTTAAAAATCTCTTCCGAGCCATTGCTGATCACAAATTGGGACGCATAAAATGTTCTCATCATTTCGATCACACAGGCTCGGTCACTTTTTGCCATTTTTCTGATATTACTGGACAATTCTGCACTACTCCCATTTTGTTAAATTCAAGTTGCATTCATTATAGCATAAGAATACCGTTTCATCAATTTCTATCACTGCTGTTATTTTTGTATATTGGGATTCTTTGTTCTGTCCAGCAGATAATCAATACTGACGCCGTAAAAATCGGACAGCTTGATCAATACCTCGGCAGTCAGAGATATTATACCGGTCTCGTATTGGGAATATGTGTTCTGGGAAACATTCAATACTTTTGCGATGTCTTTTTGACGGATATCCCGGTCCTCCCGGACACCTCTTAAATTCTTAAACTGCATAA
This sequence comes from Faecousia sp., assembly GCA_045657005.1. Classification (GTDB taxonomy): domain Bacteria; phylum Bacillota; class Clostridia; order Oscillospirales; family Oscillospiraceae; genus Faecousia. Next base: position 8,694 of record JAZOSG010000207.1, on the reverse strand, counting down.
TCATCACCTCGGATATATTATGCGGTATCTGTAATAAAGATATTGACTTTTATCTGGAATACAGATATTATAGTAAAGGCAAGCACTTAATATAAACACAAATAGAAAGAGGTAGCATTATGAAATATTGCGCAAAATGTGGAAAAGAACTTATGGATGAAGCCGTGATCTGCCCTGGCTGCGGCTGCCCGGTTGCTAATGTACAGCAGGCGGTTAATACTGTTTCTGCACAGGAGACAGTCATAACTGTTGAGGTGCCCAAAAAGGCAAAGACAGCGTCGGTGTTCGGTATTCTCAGTATTCTTTTGCTTGCACCCTTTGGTATTCCTGCTATTATTCTTGCAAACCAGAGCAAGGCAGAGACTGGCGGTGTCATGTGCAAGCAGGCAAAGACCGGTTTTGTGTGTGGAATTATTGGTCTGTGCTGGTGGGGCGTAAGCCTGTTGCTTCTATTGGCCGGTATGTAATATGAAATATTGCGTACATTGCGGAAAGCAAATAGCCGATGAGGCGGTGATTTGCCTTAGTTGCGGCTGTGCCACAGAACGCTCCGGCAGGCAGACCGTTGCACCCCCCACCCAGATCATTGTAGAGGATAATGAACCGCAGCTTGCCACCTGGTCAAAGATTTGCGGCATTGTCAGTTTTTTTGTTGGATGGTTTGCTTTGGGGATCACAGCGATTGTTTTGGCCAACATGAGCAAAGACGATTCAGGGGGACAGATGTGTCCATCTGCAAAAGTTGGCTACATATGTGGGATAATATCGACGACGTTGTCAGGCCTTTTGGTGATTTGGTTTGTGATCCTTTTGGCGCTGATTGCTTAGTCTTGATCAATTTATGGAGAAAGAAAATATGAAGTATTGTACACATTGTGGAAAAGAGCTTTTTGATGAAGCGGTCATGTGTCCTGCTTGCGGAACAATGATCGCCGCGCCGGAAACGCCGACAGAAAAACCCAAGGAAAGAAAGCCGGTGGATAAGAAAAAGGTGATCAGGATCACCATTGCTGCGGTGGCAGCGCTTTTGCTCGTGGTCGGCGGCGTGTTTGGTGTCATTTTCGTTAAGAATCTTATTTATGCTAAGAGCTTGGAAAGCCAACTGGTGGGAAAAACCTACGAATATGCAAATATAGAGGAAGATACATTTGACTTTTATATGGTCGATTGGCTCTCTTTTTATGAGGGGGGTCAGTATCGGTGTGAGTATGTAACCCAATCGGAAGATGAAGTGATAGAGTACACCGGGGAATACTCGGTAAAAGTTGGATTGGACGGAGTACCGGAGCTTTACCTTGGCGGCGTTGCGAATGCAATGGCGGTAAATGACGCGGGGGAGATCGAAAGTATCACAGAAGGGCTTCGTTCGTATTATCCGATCGAACGTGAGGACGAAGAAAGATTAGCGGACTGGTTTGAGACATTTCAAAGGATGCTGGAAAAAGAGCAGTTCCAGAAGGCGCTGGAAGAGAATAAGCAAATGGCGCTGGAACTGTTTGCCGGCACATCTTACTGGAATACCGGCGATAGCTTTGACAATTTAATTCCGATCATTTTTAAGGACTACGATATAACCTGTGTACCGGCAGGGGAATCCAACGAAGAGTTCCTCATTACAGTATCCGGCTACTACTACATCAATAAGGTCGACCTTCCCAACCTCACCCAGCCGGGGGAACTTGTTTGCCGGGTAAATGTGAGTCCCTTGGACGAAACGGTGGAAGTAGAGGAAGATAGCGGTATTATCGATGCAATGAATCTGTATGTTGTGTTGAGCACATACGGTTCTTATGGATGGTAAACAGGAAGGCCGCTTTGTGTGCCGATCCCAGAAAAACTCCAAGTCTTTGACTTGGAGTTTTTTGTTAGGCAATCATACCATAATGCTTGCAAGGTAAGCAGTTCTGGTTGTATTCTAAGAAAAACTGTTGTATAATGCGCCTGAGGTGTCCATTATGAAGAAAACATACATTACCACTATGCCGGATCACATCGGTGCTTTTTTGAAAGCCAGCGAGTGCTTTGCGGACCTGGGGATCAACATTACCCGTGTCAGCTACAATAAAGCTGTCGATTCCCACACCCTGTTTATAGATGCCGAAGGCAGCAGCCGGCAGCTTGCGGAGGCAGACAGGCAGCTGACGCAGATCGGCTATCTGCAGAACAACAAAACCGAAAAGAATATTGTTCTGCTGGAATTCCGGCTCAAGGATGTTCCGGGCAGCGTGACACAGGTTTTGGAGCTGATCAACCGATTCCACTTCAATATATCCTACATCAGCTCCCAGGAAAACGGAACAGACTATCAGCTTTTCAAGATGGGCCTTTTCGTGGAGGACGCCCAGAAGATATCCCAGTTTATTTCCAGCGCGGAAAAGCTTTGCAAAGTCCGGGTGATCGACTATAACCATTCGGAAAAGGTTTATGATAACAGCATTTTTTATAACTCCTTCGTCAACGGGCTTGCCCAAACCATTGGGCTTTCTGAAACAGTGAAAAATGATCTTTTGGTCAGCGCGAATCTGGCGATGCAGCTGCTGGACGAGCAGGGATTGTCTCCCTATAAGACTTTTGACAGCATCAGCCACTTTGCGGAGCTGCTGGCGCAGTGCAGGGGTGCGGCGTTTTCGCCGAGAATATCCCGGCACCAGGTGACGGACAACACCCGGATCCTTCTGATCGAGCCGCCCTGCGGCAGTAATACTGCCATTATTGAAAGTGCCGGGCAGATCCTGTTTGTGGACAGCGGATACGCCATCTACCGGGAGGAGATGGAGAAGCTGTTCCGAAAGCTGATCCCCGATTACGACACCATGGAAAAGAGGATCTTTGTGACCCATGCGGATGTGGATCATTGCGGATTGCTGCCGATTTTTGATCAGATCATTGCCGGTAAACAGACAGCTCAGTGTCTGCGGCTGGAATACGAGGGAAAAAGAGGCTTCCGGGAACAAAATCCTCTCCATGAGCCTTATATCAAGATGTGCAAAATACTAACCTCTTACCAGCCACCCCACCCGGACAAGGTGCAGGGGCTCTGGAGCAAGGACCCGGCGCAGGATGAGCCGTTGACCCAGGTTGGCTTTTTTGATTTCGGAGAGCTGCATTTTGAGGTGTACGAGGGAAAAGGCGGTCACTTGTTAGGCGAGACGGTGCTGATCGATTATGCCCACCATATCGCGTTTACTGGTGATATCTATGTAAATATGCACGGAATGACAACGCAGCAGGCGCAGTACAACCAGTACGCACCGATCCTGATGACTTCTGTAGACACAGATCCCAAGCTGTGCGCACTGGAAAGAAACGCGGTCATGCAGCGGCTGGGTACAGGCCAGTGGCAGATCTTCGGCGCTCACGGTTGCAAGAAGGAATACACGGTCAATGCCGGGTAAGAAAATTCTGATTGCACTGTGTAGGGTTTTATTGTATAATCGATGTAATTAGTTGCAGAAGGAGTGCCTGACCATGTATAGCATTTATAAGATCACCTCTAACCCGGTGGTGGATTTTGCTGCCGAGGAATTGAAGAAGTATCTTCGCATGATGATGCCCCGATGCGGTGAGATCCCCATTGCCTATAAGCCCGATGCCACCGACGGCTTTCGGCTGGGACTGATGTCCGACTTTGGTCTGGACACCAGCGAGGCAGAGGATGTTGAACTGGATGATATTTTACATATCGAGGCTGATGTCCAGGGCGGTATCATTGCCGGCGACAATCCCCGGAGCGTCCTGCTGGCAGTGTACAAGTATCTGACGCTCAACGGCTGCCGCTGGCTGATGCCCGGTGTGGACGGTGAATTTATTCCCGTCAGGGATGTTGCCCCTGTGAAGTATCACAAAATGGCTGACTGCCGTTACCGCGGTCAGTGCAATGAGGGCGCTGAGAGTCAGCAGGCGATGCTGGACACCATTGATTTTGCGCCCAAGATCGGCATGAATGTTTACATGCTGGAATTTGATGTCCCCTCGGTCTACTACAATTGGTACTACGACCACAAGCACAATGAGTGCAACCGTGAGCCGGAGCCTGTTTCCGCCGATACCATCCTGCAGTGGAAGCGCGCCTGCGAGGTAGAGATGGCAAAGCGCGGACTGCAGTTCCATGATATGGGTCATGGCTGGACGGTGGAGGCCTTTGGCATCGACAGCAAGGGCGGCTGGGCCAATTCCGGCGCACAGGAGATTCCTGAGGAAGTCAGACAGTATCTGGCGTTTGTGGAGGGGAAGCGTGGCCTGTTCCGTGGCGTGGCAGTGAACACCAACTTCTGCATGTCCAATCCGGAAGCCCGTGCAATCGTGACCAAAACGGTCTGTGATTACGCACAGCAAAACCACAATGTTGATTACCTGCATGTCTGGCTGGCAGACTGGCAGAAAAATATGTGCGAGTGCGATCAGTGCCGGCAGAAGCGCCCTTCGGACTGGTATGTGGTGCTACTCAATGACATCGATGCGGAGCTGACCCGTCGGGGTTTAGATAACCGCATTGGTGTGTGCGTCTACTCCGAGACCGCCTACGAGCCCACCTGCGAATACATCAAAAATCCCAAGCGGTTCTTTATGATCCTGGCTGCCATCACCCGAAGCTATCTGTACTCTATGCCCCAGGATCCCCAGGTAGAGCTGACACCTTTTGTGCTGAACAAGTCCGGCAGACTGGACTCCATGGAGGAGCATATGGTGCGGCTGAAGCTTTGGAAGAACTTTCTGCCTGCACCGGCAGTTGCCTATGAGTACCATTTCTGGAAGCACCAGTTCTACGCTCCGGGCGTACTTTCTTTTGCCAAGCGGATCCATGAGGATGTCCTGGCCTATAAGGACAACGGACTGGACGGTATTATCGAGGACGGTCCCCAGCGCAGCTCCTTCCCCAACGGCCTTGTGTACTATGTCTACGCTGCCACTCTGTTTGACAACAGTGTGAAGTTTGATGAACTGGTGAAGGATTACTTCAGCCACGCCTACGGTGAGGCAGGGGAGCTGATCCTGGCATTTTTGGAAAAGATCGATCAGCTGCTGCCTCATGAATATCTGGAGGCGCGCCATTCTATCCACCGGGATAAAACTAAGTATTACCGCCCTGACCTGCAGGAGCAGTTCCTGTCGGTAGAGCCGCTGACCAGAGAATTTGAGGAGAAACTGGCTGCCTATAAGAACATGCCCTACCGGACGCAGACCGTATCCGTGCGCATGATGCTGAAGTACGCGCAGTACTGCCGCGGACTTGCCAATGCGTTGGCGATCAAGTGTACCGGAAAGGATGCCGAGGCAAAGGAGGCGCTTGCAGCTTTCGAGCAGGAATTCGGTAAATATGAGGTGGAGTTGGAGCGTTACTATGACCATACCATGGCGGTCATGGCGCACCTTGAAATCTTCAACACTAAGAGCGAATACGCCCAATAAAGCTGACCGCAGCGCCCATCGGGTGCTGCGGTTTTTCGGAATTCAAACTCTGATTTTTCAAGGATCCTGCGAGAACCGATCTATCTGTTCCGAAAGGCAAACCGGAGGATACAAGGTCTTTGTACATAGGTCACAAAAAAACCGGATGGACAAGGTTGTGTATTTGTACGGTGCATAAATGTCCGCCCAAAAGGGATTTTTTGTATTGACAGGGGGAACTTTGGGTGGTATAGTAGAAAAATCAAATACCCCCTGAGGGTATCCACGAGGAGAGATATTTATGAAGAAAATTCTTGCTATCCTGTTGGCGGCTGTGATGCTGTTGTCTATGGCTGCTTGCCAGCCCTCCGAACAGGGCGGTGAACAGACCGGCGGTCAGACCGACGGCGCCCAGACCCAGGATAAGTTTGTTGTCGGTGTTTGTCAGCTGACGCCCCACGATGCGCTGGACGCAGCCACCAAGGGCTTTGTTGATGCGCTGAAGGAAGCACTGGGCGAAGAGAATGTTGAGATCATTGAAAAGGTCGGCGGCGGCGATATGGCTACCTGCACCCCGATCATCAACGATTTTGTTGCTAAGGAAGTTGACCTGATCATGGCAAATGCTACCCCTGCACTGCAGGCTGCAGCTGCTGCCACCGAGGATATCCCTATCCTGGGTACCTCTGTTACCGAGTACGGTGTTGCACTGGACCTGGAGAACTTTAACGGTACAGTCGGCACAAATGTCTCCGGTACTTCCGACCTGGCACCGCTTGACCAGCAGGCTGCCATGATCCAGGAGTGGTTCCCCGATGCCAAGAATGTGGGTCTTTTGTACTGTTCCGCAGAGGCTAACTCCATCTATCAGGTGGAAAAGGTCAAATCCGAGTTGGAAGCCAAGGGTATCACTGCCACACTGTACGCGTTCTCCGATACCAACGACCTGAGCATGGTCGCTCAGTCTGCCGCGGACGCATCCGATGTGATCTATATCCCCACGGATAATACAGTTGCCGCTGCTACCGGTACTGTTTACGATGTTTGCAGTGCTGCCGATGTCCCTGTGATCGCCGGCGAAGAAGGTATCTGCAAGGGCTGCGGTGTTGCCACCCTGTCCATCAGCTACTATGATCTGGGCGTTACCACCGGTAAGATGGCTGCCAAGATCCTGAAGGGCGAGGCAGATGTTTCCGAGATGCCTATTGAGTACGCACCTGCCACCAAGAAGTATAATGCGACCATCTGTGAAGAGTTGGAGCTGGACGCACCCGAAGGCTATGTTGCCATCGAAGAGTAATTCGATATTTTATCATATAACAAAGGGGCGAGGTGGCTGTCCATCTCGTCCCTTCGCTTAGACTTTCATTGGAGGATGTAACAAGCTATGTCGATCCTTTTAGACAGATTTTTAAGTTTTCTCAACGCGCTGCCTGGCTCTCTTTCTCAGGGAATGATTTGGGGCATCATGGCAATTGGTCTTTACATTACGTATAAGATGCTGGACTTGTCCGACCTGACGGTGGACGGTTCTTTCTGCACCGGCGGTGCGGTTTGTGTCATGATGCTCATTGCCGGGTGTAATGTCTGGCTGGCCATGCTGGTGGCGATGCTGGTGGGCATGCTGACCGGCTGGGTCACCAGCTTCTTTCACACCAAGCTGAAGATCCCTGCGATCCTGGCAGGTATTTTGACGCAGCTGGCACTGTGGTCTGTGAACCTTGCCATCATGGGTATGAAGGCAAATCAGGCTGTCAATGTAAAAAAATATGACCTTTTGGTATCGCTGCGTTACCTGCAGGATGTTGCAAAGGGCAGCCGCGGCTTCTGGCAGCATCCGCTGTTTACCGTAGGAGTGTTCACGGTTGCCATCGTGGCGGTGCTCTACTGGTTCTTCGGAACGGAGCTGGGCGCGTCAATCCGTGCTACCGGTGCCAATGCCAACATGGCAAGAGCCCAGGGTATTAACACCGACCGCAACAAGGTCATTGGACTGATGCTGTCCAATGGTCTGGTGGCACTGTCCGGCGCACTGCTTGCCCAGTATCAAAGCTTTGCCGATATCAACATGGGTCGCGGTGCCATTGTCATCGGATTGGCAGCGATCATCATTGGTGAGGTCGCTTTTGGTAAGCTGTTCAAGAACTTTGCGTTGAAGCTGATCGCGGTAAGCCTGGGCGCAATTATTTATTATGTGGTGATCCAGGCAGTCATCAGTCTGCTGAATATCGACTCCAACTATCTGAAGCTGATCTCCGCGCTGATCGTGGCGGTGTTCCTTGCCGTTCCCAATCTGCGTGGTCAGATATTCAAGAAAGCCGGAAAGGAGCGCAGCCATGCTTAAGATCGAAAATGTACGCAAGGTTTTCAATGCCGGTACGGTCAATGAAAAGGTCGCGCTGAACGGCTTGAACCTGGAATTAAAGGAAGGCGACTTCGTCACGGTTATTGGTGGTAACGGCGCCGGAAAGTCTACCATGCTCAATTCCGTGGCAGGTGTCTATGGCGTTGACGGGGGCAAGATCCTGATCGACGGTGAGGATGTGACCAGACTGCCGGAATATAAGCGTGCCAAGTTTATCGGCCGCGTGTTCCAGGATCCCATGATGGGTACAGCGGCGACTATGCAGATCGAAGAAAATCTGGCCCTCGCTGCCCGGCGGGGCAAGCCCCGGACGCTGCGCTCCGGTATCACCAAGCAGGAGCGTGAGAGCTATAAGGAGCAGCTGAAGATCCTGGACCTTGGCTTGGAGGAACGGCTCACTGCTAAGGTGGGCTTGTTGTCCGGCGGTCAGCGACAGGCGCTGACGCTCTTAATGGCGACCCTGCAGGAGCCGAAGCTGCTTCTGCTGGACGAGCATACTGCAGCCCTTGACCCCAAGACTGCGGCAAAGGTGCTGGAGGCGACCCAGCGGATCGTGGAAAGAAGTAATCTGACCACATTGATGATCACCCACAATATGCGTGATGCCATCACCTACGGCAACCGTCTGATCATGATGTATGACGGCAGGATCGTGGTGGATGTGTCCGGCGAGGAGAAGAAGAATCTTACCGTCGAGCAGCTGCTGAATCTGTTCAGTCGGGCCAGCGGCTCCGATGAAGCAAACGATAAGCTTTTACTTTCCTGAATCTACCAGGCGGCTGCCACCCGGCAGCCGCCATTTAACGCATCAAATTCCAGTTTGTCGAGCTATTTGAAAATCTCTGTTGTCATTGCGAACCAGTGCTCACACTGGTGTGGCAATCTCAAAAAAACAAGCTATTACAATAGATTCCCACGCCAGTCTGCGGACTGGCTCGGAA
>JAZOSG010000206.1:0-6529 GCA_045657005.1 Faecousia sp. | reverse complement strand
CAAATCTTTGTTGTCATTGCGAACCAGTGCTCACACTGGTGTGGCAATCTCAAAAAACAAGCTATTACAATAGATTCCCACGCCAGTCTGCGGACTGGCTCGGAATGACAATTGGTTGGTTGCGTGTCGACAGACAGCTCGGTAAACTGGAATTTGAAGCATCGGTTCTATGAAAAAAGACAGGTCAAAACGACCTGTCTTTTTCGGTTCACTCCTTGGGATACAAGGGGTAGCGATCGCCGCCGAACAGAACATAGCGCGTCAGATAACGCACATCGTCCTCGTTCACTTCGCCGCTGCCGTTCACATCCCCATCAATGGTAATGGGATATTCCTCCGCAAACAGCAGGCTGCGCAGCAAGTACAAAGCGTCCCGGTCTGTCACCGCGCCATTTCTGTCGAAGTCACCCGGGATCTCGATCCCGGCGCTGTCACCGGTGCTGTAGATCACCGAAGAGCCTGCACGCTTATACAGGCTAACAGGACCGCCCACATTGGAATTGGATACGTAGCAGGCAAAGCCAAAGGTCGTGTTTCTTCTCAGCTGGGCATTAACACCCTTTGTGCTGTTGCCCAGATTCTCAAACACATAGGTCTCTGTGCCGGTGGCAGACCATTTGGCATAGTCTGTCAGCGAAGCCTGGACCTCTGCCTTATTCTTCGTACCCGTGCCGCTGGCGTAGACACCGTCTGCGGTGTTGTAAATCGTCCAGTAACCGTCATCAGTCTGGGAGATCGTCCAGATCAGATCTTCAGCAGGTGACAGCACAGTGCCATCAGTCTCGGTGATCTGCGTGTAACCAAGTCTGCCGTCAAAGTTTTCCGCCTTCATGGCACCGTCATCATAGGTAACCAGATAATCGCCCTCGGTCAGTTCTCCGCTGTAGGGTACAAACACATTGGAGGAAGCAGAGGTTCCGCTTTGGGTGCTGGCATACAGGGCACGCAGAATGCAGCTTTCCTTTACCATATAGCTGCTTCCCACAGCATATACACCATCGGGCTTCTGTGTTGCCGCATCCACATACTCGTCCACCCAGCCTACAAAGCTGGCAGTCGCAAGCTCCACTTCACTTTCGGGAAGAAGGATGCTGTCACCTACATAGGCGGCCTGCTGGGAGACGATCACACCGCCCTCGCTGAAGCTGATGATCGCCTGCTCCCGTGCCGCAAAATCGATCTGCACGGTGCAGTCGGACTCAGCAACCACTGTAAAGCTGTTGCCGCTGCGGGTCACCTGTGCGGTGCCGCTGACCACCGTGTAGCCCACCACTGTGTAGCCGCTGGCAGGAGTGGCGTTGATGGTGCGTCCGGAAACCGATACCGTGCCATGGGCAGTATTGCTGCTTTGGGCAGTAATGGTGTAGGGGCTGCCACTGTTGGCCGCCTCACCGGAGGGGGTGGTCATATCCGTAGGGATCTCCTCACCATACAGCAAAAATGCCAGTTCCGGGTAGTCCACAAACACATTCCGGGTGCCCAGAATGGATTCTGCCGAGTCGTTTCTGCCCAGCTCCCAGGTGTCGACAGGGTCAGCTTCCATCCAATCCAGCAAAACTTCTTTGCTTTCAAACACGCCGTCTGTGCCAAAAATGCCGTTGGGATTATAACCTGAGCCGGTGTTTGTACATTCCCAGCGGACATAAACATAAAGAATGATTCTTGCTACATCGCCACGAAGGTCGTATTTGCCGCTGGATTCGTTGTTGGGGTTGTAGTAACCGCTGCTTTGACCGTAGGCCTTATTGCCGCGGCTGGAGTTTTCGCTGGTAGATGTGGGGCGCAGCATCATAAGATCGTTTTCACCGCTGCCAGCCTTATCGCCCTTACTGTTGGGCCAGGTGTGCTCCCGGTTCCATCCGCTGTTCCAGGAAGGACCGATCGCCGTGCCGGAATAGAAAGAAGATATTTTACTGCTGGTCTTACCACTGTTCTGGCAGTCGGTATATTGGAACAAATCTTTGGTAGCATCGTAAGAAGTTATGTAATCGTGATTGCTTTCCATCAAATTATGCAGCTTTTTATAAAGCGCGCTTGACGGAACACTCTTTTCGCTGCTGCTGCCGGACAGAGCAGAAAGTGCCTCATAAGAGATATTATTATCCTCATAAAATTCCTCTGCCTTAGGGGAAAGGAATGTGGCATCAGTGCCACGGACACCCCAGTTTTTGATGTAATCGCCGGAATAGACATAGTCCACAGTGGCACCCTGCACCACAAAGCTCAGCCCGGAAAGCAGACTGATAAACAAAGCGGCAACCAGTGCGATAGCAACGATTCTTTTGCTGGAACGCATAAAAACACTCCTTTTAGGTCATATTTTGGATATTGTAGCACAAAATGTACTATTTGGCAAGGACTCATCAAAATTCCAGTTTGTCGAGCTGCTCGACAAACTGGAATCTACCGCTCTGTAGCAAAACGGACCCCCATACTGGGATCCGTTTTGTGGTTGAAGCGTCATTCTTTTGAAGGGTACAAAGGGTATCTCTCAGCAAACAGGGTATGCCGCAGCAGATAGAGAGCATCTGCGTCATCTACCTGTCCGTCGGCATTGACATCGCCGTCCAGGGTAATGGGATATCGGTCGGCAAACAAGGTGTGCCGCAAAAGATACAGCGCGTCCGCGTCATTTGTCTGCCCATTGGAATCGAAATCCCCCTCCGGACGCTGTGCGCCGCAGACGGTGCAGATATCACTGCCGGAAGCAAAGCTATGGGCAACGGGTGCGGTATAGTCGCCTGTATAGGTGTCACCACAGCAGATGCAGCTGTAGGTGGTGTAGCCCTGAGCCGCGCAGGTAGGCGCGGTCACCGCTTGGGTATAGGTGTGCCTGCCGTCTCCGCCGGTGAACATCCAACCGATCTCGCCGTAGTCCCAGCTATGCCAGGTATAAGTAAATATGTTGCTTTCAGCACAGGTTGTACCGTTGATGGTGATCTCGTAATTTTCCCGGCTCAGCACCGGCAGCGTGACTGGGATGGTATCTCCGCAGCCACAGTAAAGCTCTGCCTTTCCGGTATCGGTGACAGTGGGATACTGCAGGAGGGTGTTGTTATACTGGTGTACATGGACACAGGTGACCGTCTCCGGGCTGGCAGGATCGATGGTGTAAAATTCCATGGTGTAGAAGTATTTGTTGTTGATGTTGGTCAATGTGCCTGCATACCATACCACTCGACCCTGTGACAGAATGGGCTTGCACTCCGAGATATTTCCTTCAGCAGTATAGGTCTGGCTTTTTACCTGACCGTTGCCGTCAATAAAGGTGTATTTGAGATTATCATTTTCCTCCCACAGCACCAGATAGGTATTCTTATCGATCTCCACCAGATGCGGGGTGGATACACGGACATCGTCCACACCGTCGGTGTAGTGGGTCAGCCAGATAATATTTGTTCCGTTTTCGCTGAAATCCTCCTTGAAAGTGACTGAAACAAAAATGTTCTGCTGTCCGTTATAACCTACACTGCCATCCTGGACGATGGAGTTGCCTGCCACCAGATAGGCAGTATTGGAAGCTTCCAGACCGCCGATGGACGCGCCGGTGGCGTTGTCGCCTATGGCACCGTAGAAGGAAAGCACCTCCACATCCCGGACCCGGTGGTATTCGTCTGCCAGCGTATACCGACCGGCAGAGCCTTCATAGCGGTGGAGCACCAGCGATCTGGGATATGCGTCGCCGTGGTCTGCACAGATCACATCCTTGCCATCTACCAGAATAAACTGGTTGAAGGAATGGCTGACATAGCTTTCGCCGCCGACCCGGTAGTCCTGGGTGAAGAAGGTCATGGTGGGTACATGCAGACTCAGCATAATGTTTGCCTGATGGTTCTTTCCGTCCCAAGACTTATACATCTCGTGGCAGGTACGGATGTAGAGCATATCCCCACTGTGGGACATCCGCAGGCTGCCGGCATCAAAGGGGATGGTCGTCTGGGCACCGTAAAGGCTAACGCTGTCCAGCCGGTGCCAATCCAGGGTGTAGCGCACGACACGAATTACTTCAGTACTGTTGTCCTCCTGCCGATTGCCCTGACCAAACACCAGATACCGGTAGGTGCCGTCGCTGTAGTAGCCGCCAAAATAGTTCAGCTCCCACGCAACGCCAAAGGAAGAGCAAAATCGGAAGGCCTCATCGTAATGCTCAATGATGACCTCGCTGCCCAGGGTGACCCGGGTATATCCGCCCTGGGGATCCTCCATCAGATATTCTCCCACCACGGAAGAATAAATTGCATAATCGTGGTCCGCTACCCCCACTTCCGGAAGCCTCGTTGTGGGAATCCGGACGGGGATCGGCTTGGTCACAGTTTTTCCGCACTGGATGCAGTCACCTGTCCACACGCCCTCTTCCTGGAAGGTAGGCTGCTGGGTAACCGTCCACTGGGGGCAGCGGTGCTCCAGCGTCTGCATATTCCGCCGGAAGGAGATGCCGTTTGCTTCATCTGTGACGGTCTGGATCCCCACACTGCCGCAGGGTGCGTCGGAAGATAAAACAGGAGACCACAGCGCCACCGGATAGCCGCCCCAGGTGTCCTTCCACCGCTGCATACCCTCCCGGCGGTAGGCGGTGATTGGCTCAGACGCAAAGCTATTGGAACCGTCAGTATAGGGCGCGTCGCCCAGAAAAAACACCTTCAAAGACCCATTGGAGCCATAGAAGGTATCTGCTTCTGCCCAGTTGACACTCTCCGGCACTACCAATTGGTTCAAATTTTCACAGCCGTCAAAAAGATGACTTTCCAACCGCTCCAGTCCGGAGGGCAGGATGACTTCGGTCAGTGCGGTGCAATCCCAGAAGGCGTACTGCCCAATAACAGTCACCCCATCGGGTATCGTAAGGGAAGTCAGGGCCGTACAGCCCCAGAAGGCATTTTCCGGAATCTGCTGCAGCTTGGACGAAAGCTGAATGCCCGTCAGCCGGCTGCAGTCCTGGAAGGCATAGTTATGAACAGATAGCACACTGTCCGGCACCCTATGGGAACCGCTAAACGCCATAGGCACACGGATCAGCTGTGTTTTTTCTTTATTATAAAGGACGCCGTCTATATCGGTGTAGGTAGGATTATCCTGGGGTACATGGATAGCCGTCAGCCCCGGGCTCATAAAAAGGGTGTTGATGGCGGTGGTTTGGCTGGCAAGGGTATACGCGCCCCGAAAGCCATCCGGAACATAGAGCAGCCGGGACTTATCCTTGCTGTAAAGGGCAGTGCCGTCGCTGGAATAGTTGGGATTATCTGCATCCACCGTGATTGTTTCCAGTGCTGCACATCTGCTGAATGCCGAGGTATCAACCGATACGGTGGCGGCAGGAATATGCAACTGCCTCAGTGACACACATTCACTGAAAACGCCGCTGTTCAGGGCAGTCAACCCCTCAGGTAGGCGAATACTCTGCAACCTTTCGCACTGGGAGAATGCTACATTATCCAGCTGTGTCAGGCTGTCGGGCAGCTCCACACGCCGCAAAGCGGTACAGCGGGCAAAGGCGCTTCCTCCAACGGAAGCTACCGGCTCTTCCAGCACCACTTCTTTCAGGTGCGCACATTCATAAAAAGCAAGACTGCCCACACATGTCACGCCGCCCTCCACCCGGACAGAGAATATCATCCCCTTATAGGCGTTCCATGGGCGGCTGGCGCTGCTGTAGTAATCGGGCATTGCCCCAGCACCGGAAACAGTCAAGGTGCCGTTCCAGTCCAAGCACCAGCCCAGACCATCGCCGCAGCTGCCGCTGGCTATGTAGCTTTCCGTATCTGCCACCCAGGTCAGCTTGCCGCCGTATTTTTGCAGCCGATCGGCAGTCCAGGAGCTGTCATTCCCCGGATAACCTGCGGTAGCTGTCACATCGTAAAATGCATCGCTGTCGATCTGGGGCGCAGACCCCAAAAAGCGGATGAAGGACAGCCCCTCACAATACTGAAAGGCATACTCGCCTATGGCGGTGACTCCGGCAGGAATGGTGATCGCAGGCAGCTTTCGGGAGAAGTAAAAAGCAAAACTTGCCACTGTTTTCAGACTGTTTGGCAAGGAGACCTCCTCCAGCGCATCGCAGTTATAAAAAGCGAACTCACCGACGGTGGACACGCCCTCGCAAAGCACCGCCTTGGTGATCTGCTCCCGGTAAGCATACCAGGGGCTTGCAAAGTTTCCCTTATAATAATCTGTCATAGGACCGGTGCCGGCAACGGTAAGCACACCGTCTTCGGACAGCTCCCAAGTCAGATCTTCGCCGCAGGTGCCGCTGGCAACCGGCTGCGCCTGTGCCACGACAGTCAGACACAACACCGACAAAAGCGCTGCCAGACATATAAGTAGTATGGAAATTGTACCTCTTTTCATAAATACGCCTCCGGTGCTTTTCAGTATAACGCTAACTCTTAACTTCCAGTTTAGCGGACAGTGTCCGCTGACAAACTCGCACGACAACCTTCGCTTGTCGTTACTGCTCCTGACTGTGCCCGGTAACGCAATTGCATTCGTAATCCACCATTTTTAAACACAGTAACGATACCGAGCGGGTCAG
>JAZOSG010000205.1:0-3979 GCA_045657005.1 Faecousia sp. | reverse complement strand
GCCCCTTTCCGCGATCCGCTCAAATAACTCCCGGTTGGTTTTGGGATATACCACATCCGCACCGCAGCCAAGAACCGCCACAGTCTGTGCCCCGGTTTCCAAAGCCCCGCGCAACGCGGCGGTATCCACGCCGTAGGCACCGCCGGAGATCACCAAGCCGCCGCAGGCGGCGATCTGCCGGGACATGCTCCGGGCATTGTTCATGCCATAGGTGGAAGCCTTTCTTGTTCCGACCACCGCCACAACAGGCTGCTGCTCAAAATCCGGCAGCTGTCCCTTATAATAAAGCACCAGAGGAGGATCGGTAATATTGCGCAGGCGGCTGGGATACGCCGCATCGCGGATAGTCAGGATCCCAAGCTGTTTTTCGGCACAGGTTTTTACCACCTGCTTTGCTTGGGTAAGATCCTTATTCTCCAGTGTCTCTGCCGCCTCGGGGGTAATGTCCTCAAAGCGGTCGAACCTCTGGGTATTGTAAATATCCTCAGGGTCAGAAAAACGCTCCAGCAGTGCCAGCTTTTGCACCAGCGAAAACTTTGGCAGCATAGCATACCAGATCCAATGTATCAGCATTTTTCTCACCCTTTTCTGTCTTTATTGGCGCATCTGCCACATGACGATAGCTGCGGCAATCGATGCGTTCAGGGATTCACACCGGGGGTTCATGGGTATGATCAGCTCTGCCTGGGCGCTTTCCAGAATCTGTCGGCGCACGCCCTGTCCCTCACTGCCGATAACCACCGCCATCGAGCCCAGATCTGCGCTGCGCAGATCCACAGCACGATCACTCAGGGCTGTCACACCGATGGGAATTTCAGCCTTCAAAAAGCGTTCCTGCGCCTCCAGCCATGTGGTCTGCTGCACTGGACTGCGGAATACCGCGCCCATACTGGCACGCACAACTTTATGGCTGTAGGGATCAGCGCAGCCCTCCAGCAATGCCACCGGGATGTCCAGAGCATCGGCAGTTCTTAAGATCGTGCCCAGATTGCCCGGATCCTGGATCCCGTCCAAAAGGAGCATCCCCGGCTTGGGAATAAACTGGGTTTTCTCCGGAAGGCGGCACAAAAACAGTGCGCCCTGGGGAGTCTCCATCGGGGAAATGGACCGCATCACATCCTCGGGAACGCGCACAATCCGCACTCCCTCCGGGAGCTCTGCCTCCACCCCATCGGAAAGGATCACCGTATCAAGACTATGCCACCACTTGACGGCTTCCGCCAAAAGCTTTGTGCCGTCAGCGACAAACAGGCCGGCAGCCTGCCGCTCCTTTTTGGAAGTCAGCAATCGGCGCACCTGCTGTAACAGCGGATTTTTCCGCGCTGTGATCCTGACTTCCATTACAGCTTCTGAACCGCGTTCAAAGCAGCGGTATCTCCCAGAACCACCAGGATGTCTCCCTGTGCAATGCGGAAATCTGCCGCAGGAGAAACGGTGATACTGCCTGCGCGCTTGACAGCCAGGATATTGACACCCAGCTTTGCCCGGATATTCAGCTCGATCAGGCTCTTTTCCTGCCAGAGTGCCGGTGCAGGCACTTCAATGATCCCATAATCCTCACTCAGCTCGATATAATCCAGCACATTATGGGACGCAAGGCTCTTGGCAAGCCGGTCCGCATTTTCTTTTTCTGGAATCACCACCCGGTCCGCTCCCAGCTTTTTCAGCACCTGACGATGTGTCTCATCATAAGCCTTGCAGACGATATAAGGGAGTCCCAGTTCCTTTAAATTCATAGTCGCCAGGACAGAATCTGCCAGGCTGTCGCCGATGGCAACGATGGCACAGTCAAAATCCTTGACTCCCAGCGCTCGCAGGATCTCCTTGTCACGGGCATCGCCTACTACCGCTTGGGTAACCTCATCACTGACCTGCTGCACCAACTCGCTGCTGGTATCGATGGCAAGCACCTCACAGCCCTGCTGGCACAGCTTTCTGGCAGCTTCGCTGCCAAAACGCCCTAAGCCTACCACTACAAAAGATTTCATAGTTCTTTCTCCTATCCGATCAAAAGATTGGTGTGGGCATAACGGAACCGCTCCTCTGCCTTATTCCCCATCAGGAAACCAAGGCTTATGGTCAGGATCCCTACCCGTCCAAAATACATAAATACAACGATCATCAGCTGTGCGGGAATACTCAGACTGGCGGTCACGCCGGCAGTCAATCCCACGGTCGCCAACGCCGATACAGTCTCAAACAGCGCATCAGTAAAAACCACAGGGGATGTTGCCGTAATGAAGACCGCACCCACAAAAGCAAGCCCTACCACTAAAGAGATCAGGCTCAGAGCATCCAGAACCTTTTCCTGGGGGATCGTTCGGTGGAAAACCGTAACGGTATTTCTGCCCCGTGCTCTGGCAGCCGCAAACAGTATCAGCACCAAAAATGTCACCGTCTTGATACCGCCGGCTGTTGAACCGGAAGAGCCGCCGATCAGCATCAAAATAATACTGACAGCCTTGCCCCCCTCGGTCAGCGCTGCCTGATCAACCGCGGCAAAGCCGGCTGTGCGCACTGTCACAGACTGGAAAAATGCATTGAGTATCTTATCCTGTGTATCCATCTGTCCAATGGTGCCGGGATTGTTCCACTCCAAAAGTGCGATCAGAGCAGCACCTCCCAGAATCAAAACTCCGGTAGCCAGCAGCACCAGCTTGGTATAGACACTGAATCTTTTGAAATTACGCACCGTGGCAACTTCTTCCCACACGAAAAAGCCCAGACCGCCAACAGTGATCAGCGCCATCAAGGTGATCAGCACCACAGGATCACTGTTGAATACCATCATGCTTGCACCCGGAGCGATATTGCCCACGATATCAAAGCCTGCATTGCAAAAGGCGGAAATAGCATGGAACACACCCCATTTTGCCGCCTGCGCCCAGCCGTAGTCCGGCAAAAACCGCAGAAATAAGATCGATGCGCCGGTGAGCTGGACAACGAGACTTCCCAAAAGCACCCACTTCTGCAGGCGCACGACACCCTCCATCTCATTGACGCTCAGCGCCTGCGCCATGAGCATGCGCTGGCGAAGCCCGACTTTTCTGCGCAGCATAAAGACCACCAGTGATGCCGCGGACATAAAGCCAAGACCGCCGATCTCGATCAGCGTAATGATCACAGCCTGTCCAAAGCCGCTCCACATACTATAGGTGTCTCCCAGGATCAATCCTGTAACACAGGTGGCAGAGGTCGCCGTAAACAGTGCCGGACGAATCCCTACAGACTGACCGCCGCGTGATGAAATAGGCAGCGTCAGCAAAACAGTGCCTACCAGGATGATCAGCGCAAAGGTGACAGCAATGATCTGGGTGGGGCTCAGCTTGCGTTTATTTTTGCGCACCTGTTTTTTATGGGCGTTATCTGATTTTGACACAGTAAAACTTCCCTTCCGGATAGGTCAAATTAGCAATACCTTTTCACGATACATTATATTATAACAATTACGCAAGTTTTTTCAAGTATTTTAAAAAATGCGGCGGATCCGACCTGCGGATCCACCGTATCCTTAAAAACCCAGATAGCCTACCGCCATGCCGATCGCTGCAGACAGGCAGATAATAATGATGGGATGTACCTTCTTAAAGGCAAGCACCAGCATCAGCGCGAAAATCGCGGCGTAGATATAGAAGCTGATGCTGCTGAACACACTCAGGGAAAAGCCCACAGGAAAAAACACGGTCATCAGTACACCCAATACCGCATTGCCGATCAGTCCAACCACAGCAGGCTTCAGACCGGTCATACAGCCCTTGACGATCCGGCTGTTGCGGAATTTATCGTAGCACTTGGCAACGATCAGAATAATGACAAAGCTGGGCAGAACAACACCCAGGGTGGCGCAGAAAGAGCCGAAAACACCACCCAGCTCCGAACCGATATAAGTCGCCATATTGATGGCAAAAGGACCGGGTGTAGATTCGCTGACTGCCACAAAATTGATCATGCTCTCCTGGCTGATCACATCGCCCCACCG